>JBGTKR010000060.1:0-16374 GCA_041744535.1 Pyrinomonadaceae bacterium | reverse complement strand
ATTTTTCGACTTGCTCATATCCGAACCCGTTACGTTGAATTTCAGATTGCACAAAACCTCGGCGATCCCCGACATCCCGATGCCGCCGATTCCTATAAAATGTATATTTTTTACGTGCCTGAACATTTCCTTTTCGCAATTCGCTTTACGCAATTCGTAATTCGTTTTTTCTTCACGCATTGCGTATAACGTATTATGAATTACGCTCCCTTCGCTAAACTTTCAATTAAATCAACCGTTACAGAAGCCGCATCTTGCTTCGCCATTTTTTTCGCATTCTGTTCCATTTTAGTTATTTTCTCCGGCGAATTTATAAAATCTTTGATCGAATTTGCTAAACTTTCGCCGTTTAAATCCTTTTGCAAAATCATTTTCGCCGCACCGTTATTTTCCAACGCTTCGGCATTTTTGCGTTGATGATCGTCGGCGGCAGTCGGCAGAGGAATCATAATCGCCACCTTTCCCGCCGCCGCAACTTCCGCACAGGTTGTTGCTCCTGCACGTGAAATTATCAAATCCGTTTTTTCAAATTCCGAAACCATATCCGAAATATATTCGCGGACATCCGCTTCGTTCCAATCGTTTTCCGCATAACCTTTTTTGACCGTTTCAAAGTCCAATTTTCCTGTCTGATGAATGATGTTTAATTTGTCCTTATTCAAATGTTTTAAAGCATCAATCATCGCCAGATTTATCGCCCTTGCTCCCTGTGAACCGCCAAAAAGTAAAATGTTTAATTTTTCACTTCTCTGCTTCGGCTGGATTTCAAAAAACTCTTTGCGAACCGGATTTCCCGTAACAACGCCTTTATTTCCGAAATACGGCAACGCTTCTTCAAATGTCAGAGCCGCTTTTGTAACAAATCTCGCCAGCTGCCGATTCGTAAAACCGGGCAAAGCGTTTGAATCCATCGCCAATGTCGGAATTTTCAAAAAACTCGCCATCAACAAAACAGGTCCCGTAACATATCCGCCCGCACCAATCACAACATCGGGCTTAAAACTTTTCAAAATCTTTCTCGCCTGCAAAAAACTCTTTGGCAAAACCGCAAGCCCCGACAATTTACCGATCAAGCCGACACTTTTCAAACCTTTGCTTTCAATGAACGAAACTTCAAAACCATTTTCGGGAACGATTCTCGCTTCTAAACCTCTTTCCGTTCCGACAAATCGAACTTCGCTTGTTTCATCACGCCGCAAAATCTCTTTCGCCACGGCAATTCCCGGATAAATATGTCCGCCTGTTCCTCCGGCGGCGATTAAAACTTTCATATTGATAAGTAAAAATTGAAAACGAAAGTTTTATAATTTCAGTCCGCAAAGCGGACTTTTGATAATAGCCTGGCGATTCATCGCTGGGTTTAATTACGATAATTGTTCAAAGTCCTGAAAGGACGGCTGACAAATGTTATTCTGTCGTCCCTTTGGGACTAAAATTTTGTTTTCAACATATTCCCAGCCATTTATGGCTGGGCTATTATCAGATTGTGCCAATGGCACATTTTGCACACTTTCAATTCAATACTTTTGGTTATTTACAAACTTTTCGATTTCAAAAATCCTTAATCTATTTCAAATCCGATTTTCTTCTCGTCGTTTTCCGCTTCACAGACGTTTTCTTCTTCGCCATTTTTTTATCTTTTCCTGATGTTCGGGTTGCGTGTAAGCCATCCTCAAACGAAATGAATCCCGAATGCTGCGAAATATTTAATAAAATCCCGACGGCAAAAAGTGTTACTATGACCGACGAACCGCCGTAAGAAATAAACGGCAGCGGAATTCCTTTGGCGGGCAGAATCGAAATAACAACGCTGATATTAAAAAGAGCCTGAACAATAATTCCCGTGATGATTCCGATTCCGAGCAGCATCCCGAATCTATCGGGAGCAAGCAAAGCGGCACGAGTTCCACGCCACAATAAAAGACCGAAAGCCAACAAGACGGCGAGCGTTCCGATCAAACCGAATTCTTCGCCGACGACCGAAAAAATAAAATCCGAATACGGATACGGCAAATAAAAAAGTTTCTGCTGACCGCGTGCAAAACCTTCGCCGAAAATCCCGCCCGAACCGATCGCATAAAGCGATTGAACAACCTGATAACCCGAAGTTTCCGATTTTGCGAACGGATCCATAAACGCCATCAAACGCTCGAGTCGCCAAGGGGCAAGCACTAAAGCAAGTGTTCCGCCGAACAACAAAACTGCACTAACTGCCGTTAAATGCAAAATTTTCGCACCGCCTGCAAAATATACGCTGACAAAGACCGCACATAAAACAATGACCGTTCCGAGGTCGGGTTCAAGGATTATCAAACCACATAAAATCGCCAAAACTCCCGCACAGGGCAAAAGTGTTTCCTTTACATCGCCGACGAATTTCTCATTTTTCGTCAAAAAATATGCAAGGAATACCGGCAAAGCGACCTTTGCAATTTCCGACGGCTGAAAAGACATTCCGGGAAATCGTATCCAACGCCTGGCACCATTAATAGGTGGAAATGCAAAGACCGATAAAAGCAGCAAAACCGTAATCGCTAATATTCCGTAAACGACGAATTTGTGCTGATACCATTTATAATGAATCTTGCTCGTCGCATACATTACCGCCAAACCGATGGTCGTAAATCCGAATTGCTTGTAAAAATATGCAAACTGCGTTTCGCCGTCTGTTTCACGAAGCGAGATCATCGCCGATGCACTGTAAACCATTACCGCACCGAACAACGCCAACGCCGCCGTTATCGCAAACATAAACCAATCTATTCGCAGTTTTTTTGCCATTTTTTATTAGCTGTCAGCAGTTAGGTTTCAGCCTTCAGCTTTTTTCTTGCTAACCGCTGATTGCTGATTGCTGACCGCTTCCTTAAATACTTTTCCGCGTTCCTCGTAACTTGCAAACATATCAAAACTTGCACACGCCGGAGCAAGTAAAACGGAATCGCCGTTTTTTGCACTTTCAAAACTTTTAGTAACCGCATTTTCCATCGAATCCGCTCGAATAATTTCCGCCGAATTTTTTAATTGCGATTCGATATTATTCGCGTCTTCGCCGATCAAAACCAATTTGCGAACCTTTTTTTCGATCAAATTTTCAAGCGGTTTATAAGGAGCGTTTTTTCCGAGTCCGCCGAGAATTAAAATTATCTTTCCGTCTTCTTCGCTCAAAGCCTCAAGTGCCTTCAATGCTGCATCAACGCTTGTCGCTTTCGAGTCGTTATAAAACCTTACATTTTCAATTTCATCAACAAATTCCAGCCGATGTTCAACCGCTTTGAAATTACGAATGGTTTCCCGCATCGAATCGGGAGAAGCACCGCAAGCCAACCCTGCCGCAAGTCCCGCCAAAATGTTCTGCACATTATGCAAACCTCGCAGAGTCATTTCATCGCGGGTTGTCAAAACTTTTTCTTTCCCATTCGCACGAC
The DNA here is from genome assembly GCA_041744535.1 of Pyrinomonadaceae bacterium. GTDB lineage: Bacteria > Acidobacteriota > Blastocatellia > Pyrinomonadales > Pyrinomonadaceae > Aridibacter. The sequence goes on along the minus strand of JBGTKR010000060.1, from coordinate 12,949 downwards.
AAACCAAATCACTGCCGCGTAAAAACAAACCATCTTCCAATTCTTTCGTCGTCGAAAATAACGAAACATTTGCTCTCAAACCGCTCGCCCACGAATTTGTAATTTCATCATCTGCATTCAAAATCGCTAAATCTTCTGAAATCTGATTCATAAACAAACGATGTTTTGCGGCGGCATAATCGGTAAAAAGATCGTATCTGTCCATATGATTCGGCGTTATATTCAAACAAATCCCGACATTCGGACGAAAATCCTTGATCGTTTCAAGCTGAAAACTCGAAAGTTCCGCCACCGTCCAGGTTTCATCCGTCGAACTCTCCGCCAAAGATAAAAGCGTTGTGCCGATGTTTCCGCCGACAAGCGTTTTGATTCCCGCATTTTCAAGCAATTCACCGATAAGACTCGTCGTCGTCGTTTTGCCGTTTGAACCCGTAATGCCAACGATTCGACCTTTCATAAAACGATACGCCAATTCGACTTCGCCGATAACTTCTCCGTCCTTGCGTTCAACATATTTCGCCGGAATAACATTCGTCGGAACACCCGGCGAAATAACGACCAGATCAATCTGGTCGAGCAGCCACGAAGGTAGATTTCCGTCAATCAAACCGATATTAAATTTACTTTTCAAAGATCGTGCTTCATCCGACCATTTATCAATTTCTTTTGTATCGTGAAGTGCAACAACCGCACCTTTTTCAGCTAAAAATCTGGCGGATGCAACACCTGATTTTCCAGCACCGAGAACTAAACTTTTTCGTCCCTGCAACTGCGGTGCGGTCTTTGGTCTTTGGTCTTCGGTCTTTGGAAAATCCTTACTCATTTGGTTTTATTATTTACTGCACGAATATAAGCATTTAGTTTTGGTGTTATTTCATTGATTATTTCTTTTAGTTGCTTAATTTGTTCATCTTTCAAAAGTTTTCTGTTAAAGGCACGTCTTAACCAATGTCTTGTTTCATATAATGATCCTCTGCTTATTTTCAAGAATCGTAAATAATCTTTATCCGTTCCGCGACCGCTTCCTTCTGCAATGTTTGCCCCGATGCTGTCCGCCGAGCGAACTATCTGTTTTCCAACCGTATCTTTTGCCAAATAATCCCATTTAACGACAATCAGCCAAATTTTATCAGCCAGCTTTTCCGCCAATTGATAAATTTCTAAGTTCTCAAAATTAGTTTTCATCGCAGATATGAAATTCTTCCCAAAGACCAAAAACCAAAAACCAAAAACCAAAGACCAAAGACCATCACCGCAATTTCAAAGTTGATAAACTCAACAATGCAAACAATATTGCTACGATTACAAACCTAAAAACAATTTTCGGTTCGGACATTTTCCTGCCCAATTTATCCGCCATTTGAAAATGATGATGGAGCGGAGCTTGTCGAAATATCCTTTTGCCGACTCCGGTCGTGCGTTTTGTAAATTTGAAATATCCAATCTGCGTCATACTTGATAATGCTTCAATTATGAAAACTCCGCCAATAAACGGAAGCATAAATTCCTGCTTCGTCAAGATCGCCACCGTTCCCATTGCTCCGCCGATAGCCAGCGAGCCGACATCGCCCATAAAAACTTCGGCTTTCGGGGCGTTATACCAGAGAAATCCGAGACTTGCCCCGACCATCGCACCGCAAAAAACCGTCAATTCAGCCGCTTCCGGTTTGTGCGTAATATCGAGATATTTTGACCAGCGTGCATCGCTTGAAATATACGTCAAAGATGTCAGAGCCGACATCGCAATAAACGTAACGCTGATGCACAAACCGTCCATTCCGTCGGTTAAATTTACGGCATTTGACGAACCGAGCAGGACAAAAATTATAAAGAACAAATAAAGAAACGGCGGAATATATGTGACTCCATTTGGAATTGCAGTCGCTTTGAAAAACGGAATACTTAAATTCCAGGGATAACTTGAGCCGGATTCAAATATTATCGGCGTAAAGTATAAAACGCCCCAAACTACTATTGCGACTAACAATTGAAAAACGAGTTTCTGTATCTCGGTTAAACCCAAACTGCGTTTTTTGACGATCTTTATATAATCATCAACAAAACCGATTGCTCCGAAAGCCAAAGTTGAACCGAGAGCAAGCCATAAATAAAGGCTGTCGAGCCTTGCCCAGAGAACCGTCGAAATCAAAACCGCACCGAGAATCAAAACTCCGCCCATCGTCGGCGTGCCTTTTTTTGCCTGATGTTCTTCGGATAATTCCTCACGGATTTCCTGTCCGACCTTTAATTCCTGAATCTTTCTGATAACTTTGCCGCCGAACAAAAGCGATATAAGCAGAGCGGTAATCGTCGCCCACGCGGTGCGAAAAGTTACATATTGAAACACATTCAGACCTTTCAGCAAAAACGATTGATTCGTGCCGCCGTAGGTCTTAAAAAAAATTTCGTATAAGAAATAATAGAACATCTATTTGATTTGCGATTTTAGATTTGCGATTTGCGATTGTTTTTTTAATCAAATCTGCAAATTAAAACCTGCATTTTCTATTCGCTTAAATTAAACTTTTCCAGTAACTTTTCAATAACTTTTTCCGTCCGCACACCTCGTGAGCCTTTTATCAGAATTAAATCGTTTTCCTTTATTTCATTGCATAAAAACTCGCCTGCTTCTTCGGAATTATCAAAGAACCTTGCATTTTCCAAACCGTTTTCTTTTGCAGATTCGACCATTTCCAAAGCTAAATTCCGCACGCCGATCAAAAGATCAACTCCGCTTCCGGCTAAATCTTTTCCCGTATTTTGGTGAATTTCCTTTTCTTCGCTTCCCAATTCAAGCATTTCTCCGGCGACGACAATTTTGCGGTTTTCGGGTTTTGCTCCTTCGTTCAGAGTCGCAGCCATTTTAAGAAGTGCCGCCGGATTCGAGTTATAGGAATCATTTATAACGGTAAAACCTTCGGCAAAATGCAAAATCTCGCCGCGTTGTTTCGGCGGTTTGACAGTTTGAAGCGAATCGGCAATTTCTTTTGCCGTCATTCCAAAGGCGTAACCGACTGCCGAAGCCGCCAGAGCATTTAAAACATTGTGTTTTCCCGAAAGCTGGAAAACCACCGTTTCATTTCCTTTGGGAGTTTTCAGCTTAAAATGTGTTTCGCCGAATCGTTTCATTTCAATATTTTCCGCCATAATATCGGCTTCATTTTCAATTCCGTAAGTAATAACTTTTCCGTAATGAAGATTCCGCATTTCTAAAACAAAATCATCGTCGGCATTTAAGATCGCCGTGCCGTTTTCTTTTAAACCTTCGATCAATTCGGCTTTCGCCTTCGCTATATTTTCAATCGAGCCGAGATGTTCGACGTGAACCGGCAAGACGTTTAATTCAACTGCGAAATCCGGCGGCGTAATCTCGCAAAGTCTGGCAATTTCCCTGTTCGGCGTGGACATTCCCATTTCCAGAACGGCGACATCAAACGAATCATCTTCCGCCAATCTCAAAACCGTCATCGGATGCCCCAGACCGTTGTTCAGATTTTTCTCGTTCCGCAAAACTTTTCTGCCCGAAGATTCAAGCACGCGGGCGGTTAATTCCTTCGCTGTGGTTTTTCCCGCACTTCCCGTAATTGCCACGACGGGTTTATTCCAGTTTAAGTAAACGTGGTGGGCAAGTTTTTGAAACGCAGCGATCACATCTTCGGCAAAGACCAATTTATCGGCGTATTTTTCGAGCGTTTCTTTTTGTTCATCAAATCTGTCCTGACGAATAACCGCCGCAACCGCACCTTTTTCAAATGCGGACAAAACAAATTTCGTCGCGTCCAAAAATTCGCCGTTAAAACAGTTATTTTCAAATTCCGGCTGCGAGAATGCAAAAAATACTTCGCCCGCTTTGATTTGGCGGGAATCGGTCTGAAATTTTTCAACTTCCGATTCGAGTAAAGCGGGATTCAAGTTTGACGCTTCAGCGTTCATATATTTTATGGCTTTTGCTAGTTTCAAGTGTTTTTATCTTTGCTCGTCCGTTTTTTTCCTTCTTTTAATTGCTTATCTTCCGCCGTTTTCGGTTTGTCTTTTCCGCCGTCTTTTTTCGGCTTTTCCCTTTCGGATTTTTCGGGTTTTACCTTTTCGGTTTTAGCAGCCTTTTCTTTAATCACCGTTTGAGTTTCATCTTTTGATTTCTCATTATTTTCGGCAATCATCGTGTCCGCCAAATCTTCGGCAGCAGGTTCATCCAGTTCATCAAAAATTTCGTCATCAATCGAAAAATCCTCCGGCATATTTCCGTCGGGTTTGACATTTAATTCCGGCAAAACCTGTTCGGCAATCTCGCGGAAAATCGGTCCGGCAACCTGTCCGCCGTAGCGAAAAGCACCCTGCGGTTCATCAATTACAACCGCGATCACGACTCGCGGATTGTCCGCCGGGGCAAATCCGATAAACGAAGAAACATATTTATTTCGATTAACGGCTTTTAATTTCGCATCATATTTCCAAGCCGTTCCCGTTTTTCCGGCGGAAGTATAACCCGCCAGTTGTGCGGTTTTCGCCGTGCCGTTTAAAACCACCTGACGCAGCATTTTACGCAAATCTCTAGCGGTTTCGACGCTTACGATTCTTTCCTTTTCAGGCTCTATCGTCGAAACGGTTTTTCCGTCGGATTGTCTGATTTCCTTAACTATATGCGGTTGGATCTTTACACCGTCGTTTGCAATAGTCGCAAATGCCGCCGCACTTTGTAAAGCGGTTACGCCGATTTCATATCCGATTGACATCGAAGCCAGCGAATCGCCGTTCCATTTGTCCGGTGAACGCAGAATTCCGCCCGTTTCAGCCGGAAGACGGATGCCTGTTTTTTCACCGAAACCGAATTTTCGGGCGTATCGGTAAAATTTATTTTTGCCGACTTCCATTCCAGTTTTTATCGCCCCGACATTGCTCGAATTGGCAAATGCCTTGGTGTAGGAAACATTTCCTATCGAGTGCGAATCCTTAAATGTGTGTCCGCCGACCGTGATCGTTCCGTTGCCGCAGTCAACCATTTCGTCGGGTGCGATCAGGTGTTCTTCCAAAGCGGCACTATATGTAATTAATTTGAAAACCGAACCGGGCGAATAATTATCCTGAATCACACGGTTTTTGAAATCATCGGCATCTAATTTTTGAAACTCATTCGGGTCAAACGAAGGAAAATTCGCCATCGCCAGAATCTCGCCGTTCTTCGGGTCTAAAACGATAACTTTGCCCGATTTTGCCCGTGCATATTTTACGCCTTTGGCAAGTGCTTCTTCGGTTTTGTATTGAATTGAACTGCTGATCGTCAGCACGACATCCTTCGGCGGTTCACGCGGTGCTTCCGTTTCATCATAAACTCTGCCGAGCCGGTCGCGTTCCCGAAAACTGCTGACGACTTCGCCCTTTAAAACTTCCTCCTGCGACATTTCTATTCCGGCAAGTCCGAGATGTTCGGAATTCGCAAAGCCGATCACGGTGGCGGCTAGATTTTTATACGGGTAACTTCTTTTTTGTTCTTCCCTCCAATGAAGTCCGGCAAATTTCGGCAGATCGTTTTTTCTTGCTTTGCTGTCAATTAATATTTTGTTGATTTCCTGATATTTTTCCTGATCGAGTTTGCGTGCGATCCAGACAAATCTTTTATTTTTTTCCTTTCCCGCCTTCAAATCTTTGATAATTTCATTCGGTTTGACCTTTAAAATATCGGCGATGCGTTTCGCCGTATAATCAATATCGTCAATTTCCGAAGGATCGGCATAAAGCGAATTGACCTTGATGCTCATTGCTAAAGTTTTATCGTTGCGGTCAAAGATCGTGCCGCGGAGCATCATGCTTTTATATTCGTAACTGCGTTGTTCGAGAGCCTGTTCAAGCAGCCATTCGTGCTGATTGACCTGTAAATGAACCAGCCGCACGCCGATTGCCGCGATCCAGAAAATAAAAACCGCCACGATCACCATATACCGCGAAAATGCGGTCTGCATCGAACTTTTTTTGTTTTTTGTTTTTCGTGATTTTCCCGGCATTTTGTAAAAATTTATTTTTTAGCGATTTGTATTTTCAAACTTCCGTCTTTTCGCGGATTTTCTTTATCTTCCTTTTTTTCAGGCTTCTTATTTTCCGATTTATTTTTCTGTTTTTCTTCTTTTTTACCGGATTTTTTCGCAGTTTCTTTACCGTCTTTTTTGTTTACCTTTTCAGCGGTTTTTGATTTTTCCTTTTCATCAGACTTATTTTCGACATATCTTGTTTCCGTGATCTGAATACTTCTCGCGGGCATCATCGTCAAACCGAGTTTTTGAGCGGCTAGTTTAATCTCAGCCGGCGATTGAGCGATCTCTCTGGCAAGTTTCAGGCGGCGTGTTTCAGATTTCAAATCGTCAATCTGCTTGCGGAGTTCGGCATTTTTCATCGCAAAATCCATCGAGGAAAAATGCGAGCGAGCCGCATAAAAAAATCCGACGACCAGAAGCAATCCGCAAGCTAATGTTAAAAGACAATACTTCCAGGGAATCGGATCGCGTTGGCGGGTTACTTTTGAACTTCTTGTTTTGGGCAGGTTTCTTTTTTTCATTTTTATTTCTCTCTTAAAAAGATTGGTTTTTGGTTTTTGGTCTTTGATTTTTGATTTTTGATTTTGGAAATTTTCAATTCTCAACCTTTCTGAATTGAACTGATCTCATTAAAAATCAGTCTTGGAATAAAAAATCTCACTACAGAATGCTTTCAATCAAAGACCAAAAACCGAAGACCAAAAACCGAAGACCAAAGACCAAAGACCGGAATCAACCAATTTTTCGGCAAGCACGAAGTTTCGCACTTCTTGAACGCGGGTTTTCCCGCTGTTCGTCTTCGCCCGGAATAACGGGTTTGCGGGTTAAAATTTCGACCTTTTTAACTGCTCCGCAAACGCATTTTGGAAATTTGGGAGGACAGAAACAGCGTCCGCTCAAGTTCTGGAACGTGCGTTTAACGATTCTGTCTTCCAGGGAATGAAACGTGATAATCACGAGTTTTCCGTCCGTGTTCAATAAATCCACGCTTTTACGCAAAAAATCTTCTAAAATTTCAAGTTCGCCGTTGACGGCGATTCGCAGTGCCTGAAAAGTTTTGGTGGCGGGATGAATTTTGTCTTTTCGGCTTCTTTTAACCGAACTTTTCGCAATTTCGGCAAGTTCAAATGTCGTTTCAACCGGATTGCCCGCTTTTCTTCTTTCAACGATCCGGCGGGCGATTCTCCGTGAAAATCTCTCTTCACCGTATTCATATATGACGTTGGCAATTTCTTCTTCGGACAATCGTGCCAGCAGTTCGGCGGCGGTTTCCCGTTCGGAGTTTTCGTCCATACGCATATCGAGCGGTGCGTCAAAGCGAAAACTGAATCCGCGGTTCGGACTGTCGAACTGCAATGAAGAAACGCCCAAATCGGCTAAAACAGCGTCAACCTTTTCGATTCCGGCTTCTTTTAACACCTGCTTAATTTCCGAAAAATTGGCGTGAAAAATACTGATTCGGTTTTCAAATTTCTCCAGTCTTTTTTCCGCAAACTCAATCGCTTCCGCATCTTGATCTATTCCGAGAACAGATACTTTTTCGGAACTTGCAAGAATCACTTCGCTGTGTCCGCCTAAACCGAGAGTTGCATCTACGACATTTATTTTGCCTTCCGGCTCAACAAATTCAATACTTTCCGCAAGCAATACGGGTTTATGCAAATCTTCGGTTTGTGTCGCGGGTTTATTCAAAGAACAAAATTCACCTGAACCAATTATTTCGTAAAATGCTGTTTATTTTTTAGTTTAAGCTGGATTTTCATTTTGTGTTTTGTGATCAGCAACCGTCCTTTTGCTCCAACTCTACAAGATTAAATATTTTGACTTTCCGCTTTTTTGGGGGGAGTGCTTAATTTTTTTAAACACTTTTTCGGGAAAGTTATCTTTACATCCGATTTTAATATCGGACTGCTTTCATCTAATTGATATGAAGTTTACGATGATTTCGGAACTTATGTCAAGATTATTTCTGCAATAATGATTTAATCAAGTGTTTAAAACCGAATTTTTACAATTTCTGCTCCTTCCGATTTATTAATTCTCCGGTCAATGTCATAATTGTCCGCATCAACCTTTTGCGTCGTTAAGGTTCAGATTTTTATGGAATTCAGCTTTATTCAACTACTGATATTCGGAATAATCGTGGCGTTGGCAACCGTCTTCGGCGGCTGGATTTTATTTCCTTCGGGAATTCACAACCAATACAGAAGATTCTTAAAATATCTGCTCGCTCTCGGTGCGGGCTTTATGCTTGCCGTAACTTTGGTCGAGATTCTGCCCGAAACGATCAAGATTTGGCAGAATCCCGAATTTAATCCGCCGACGGGTGAATTTCTTTTTTTCCCGATGCTTCTGCTTTTGGGCGGTTATCTGTTGACGCAATTTTTTGAACACACGATCGCACCGCATTTTCATCTCGGCGAAGAAGTTCATTCCGATCATTTGATCCCGACAAAATCCGCTTACACGGCAATCGGCGGACTCCTGATCCACGCATTTTTTGACGGCGTTTCGATCTCCGCCGCCTCGCAGGTTGATACAAACGTCGGAATTCTGATGTTCATAGCGATCTTTCTGCATAAATTTCCCGAAGGTTTCACGATTGCCTCGATGATCTTGGCGGCGGGAAAAGGATTCAAAGAAGTTATGATCGCCACATCTCTTGTCGGATTGACCACATTGGTCGGCGTTTTGGGGTTTTACCTGATCGGCACGAACATAAAATTCGCCGTCGCTTACGCACTTCCCGTTGCCGCCGGTGTTACATTATACGTTGCGGCAAGCGATCTGATACCGGAAGTAAATCACCACGGCGGCAAAAATCCGCTCGTTTCCTTTTCGGTCTTTGCGGGTGTCGCATTATTTTTTGTTCTGCATTTTGCTTTGCACGGATTATTGGAAGGCTAGTATAATCATTATTAAATGAGAAGAAGTTTTATAAAAGTTCTAAGTTTATTTTTCGTTTTGTGCTGTGCGGCTCAATTCTCTTTATCGCAGAATAATGAGCCTTTCTCGATAAATAAATCTCCGCTTCCCGCTCCGACAAGTCCCGTGATGGATTATGCCGGTGTTTTGGATTCCGCCGCCAAACAGCGAATCGAAGAACAGATCAAGGAATTTGAAAAAACTTCAAATCCGCAGGTTGAATTGGGTGTCGTCATTGTTGATACTACGGGAGATCGTCCGATCTTCGATTATTCTCTGGCGGTAGCAAGAGGTTGGGGAATCGGCTCACGCGAAAACGATAATCCGGGGGCTTTGCTTCTTGTCGCCGTCAAAGACCGTAAATATTTTACGCAGGTCAGCCGCGATCTCGAAGACGAATTGCCCGACGGCTTGGTCGGTTCTCTGCAAAGAGAATATCTCGTGCCGCAGTTTAAAAAAGGAAATTACAGCAAAGGAATCGAAGACACGATTGATGCATATATCCGCACGATAAAATCAAAACAAAGCGGCGAAGCACCCGTCAACCAAAATGATGATCTTAGCGGAAATGACGACAGACGTTATAACGATTCAGATGACGGCAGCGGATTTTTTGTCTGTTTTATTATAATCGGATTCATCATTTTTATAATTATCTCCAATTCCGGCGGCGGCGGCGGCGGCGGAAGACGACGCAGACGCAGTTCGGGTAGTGATGTTGCCGGAGATATTTTATCGGGAATTTTAACCGGAATCATTCTCGGCGGCGGTTCGGGCGGCGGAAGTTCTTCGGGCGGTTCGAGTTGGGGCGGCGGAAGTTCCGGCGGCGGTGGTTGGGGCGGTTTCGGCGGCGGCGGTGATTTCGGCGGCGGCGGTGCAGGAGGCGGCTGGTAATTCGTAATTGAATTACGAATTACGAATTACGAATTATGAAACATTATTTTGATAATTTTATTGACGATTTGAAACATACGCACGGCGGAAATCTTGCATCGGTGATTCTTTACGGTTCGGCGGCGGCGGGTGATTTTATTCCGCGTGAATCGGATTATAATTTACTGATCGCACTCCACAAAATTACGCCGGATGATCTGCGGAACGCTCACGCCTGTATGCGTGAATGGAACAGAATGGGGCATCCGATTCCCGTCTATTTTACGGTTGATGAAATAAAACACGCGGGCGATGTTTTCCCTATCGAGTTTCATTTTATGGAACGGGCGAGAAAGGTTTTATACGGCTTTGATGTTCTGGAAAATATTAAAATTTCCGACAGATATTTGCGGCATCAGACGGAATTCGAGCTTCGCAGTAAATTGATAAAACTCCGCCGTGAATACATTCACGCTTCGGTTTCAGCAGAAAATTTAATTAATTTAATGGCGGAAAGTCTGACGAGTTTTTCCGCACTATTTCGTGCCGTGCTTTTGCTTTTCGGTTTTGAACCGCCCGTTACAAAAGAAGAAATCGTGGCTTTGACCGTCCAAAACCTTAAAATTGACGGAAAACCATTTGCTAAAATTTTCGATATTCGGGAAAATACAAAAAACGAACCGCTGACGGAAAAATCTGCCAATCTGCTTTTCGCAGATTATATGGAGCAGATCGAAAGAGTTATCGAAGCGGTTGATAAAATGGGAGATAGTAAACAGTAAATAGTGAATAGTAAATAGCAAATAGTAAGCCAATTTCTTAACAATTTACTATTCACTATTCACTATTTACTGTTATCCATTCCAAAAAAACAGGAGAAAAAATTATGAAAAGAGCAGTTTTATTATCGCTCGTATCGGTTATCGCATTCGGTTTATCGGGGTGCAGTTATAATGATTTGACGGCAAAACAGCAAAACGTAAAAGGTGCTTGGGCGGATGTCGAAAGTCAGCTTCAACGACGTGCCGATCTGATTCCGAATTTGGTCAAAACGGCACAGATGGCGGGCGTTCAGGAACAGGAAGTGTTCGGACAAATCGCCGAAGCCCGTTCAAAACTCTTAAATGCGTCGAAAGCTGCTCCGCCAACGGAAAAAACACCCGAACAACGCCAAGCCGTAATGAATGCGGCAAACAGCTTCGGCGGAACTATCGGCAGACTCTTGAGTTTGCAGGAATCCTATCCGAATCTAAAATCCAGCGAGGCATTTATGAAAGTGCAGGACGAACTTGCCGGAACGGAAAACCGCATTGCCACCAAACGCGAGGATTATAATCGGATCGTAACCGAATACAACACGACCAGAAATCAATTTCCGGCTGTAATTACGGCAGGTTTATTCGGCTTCCCGGAAGAAGCACAATTTAAAGCTCAACCCGGAACCGAAACTGCACCGGATGTCGGCAATCCGAACTCGATGCGTAGAGATCAACCGACGACTGCTCCCGCAAATTCAGCAACCAATTAAAATCCGTGTGAATTACACATTGAACAATGATCGCAAGGCTTGCCGTTTGGTTCAAACGTGCAAGACTTTTCTTCCTGCATATTTTCAAAAACCTCGTCAACAATTGCCTCGACGACGTTGTATTTTTGCCGGCTGGGATGATTCGATTTTGGATTTTGGATTTTAGGTTTTGGATTATTTGAAGATAGTTGAACTTCGATTTTTTCCAGTCTGTTATTAATCTTTTCAATGCTCGCATGCAAAGATGAAAGTTCGCCGTTCTGCGATTCGCTTTGCAAAAGATTTGCAATTTTCTCCGCTAAATTTTGAGTATTTTCGTTAGACATTTAAATTTAGAAATTTGATCTTATACTTATCACTTATTACCTATCACTTCTCACCTGCCCTTCTTCGGGCAATAGGTCAACATAATCAACCACGCCGATAATTGCCGAATCTATCGCCGCTCCCGGACTTCCAGTGGCAGCTGTCGAAGCACTAAAACCTTCCTGCACAATCAAAACAATATCGCCTTCACCGGCATTGACCGAATCGAGTGCCAGCATAGTTTTATTCGTAGCTTCACCTTCAGGCGTAATTTGCCGACACAGCATAATCCGCGAACCTTCATAACGCTGATTTTTCTGCGTCGCAACGACATTTCCAATGACACGGGCTAAAAGCATTTTCAGTTAGCAGTTAGCAGTTAGCAGTTAGCAGCTAGCAGTAAAAATTCTTACTGATAACTGCTAACTGCTAACTGCTAACTGTTATAAACGTGTGAATCGGAATCAACAATTCCGACGATTGTGCAATCGGTTGGGGTGGCATCACGTTTGAATGGAAATGACGCTTCCTTGCCGCGACACCAAAAAACCAATTCGCCGACTCCCGCACCGATTGAATCTAAAGCAATTATCGGTTGACCGAAAGGTTCTAAATTTTCATTCAAATTTTGCACGACCATAATTTTCCGCCCTTCGAGCGATTCATTTTTAATGGTGGAAACAACATTTCCGATAACCCGTGCAAGTTGCATAAAAGAGTGGAGAGTGGAGAGTGGAGAATGGAGAGTGAAGGATTTTCTTTCTCTCCACTCTTTACTCTCTACTCTTCACTTTGAACATCAATCGTATCAATTACGCCGATGATCGCCGTATCTATGGGACAATCCTTATTTCCTTCCGCCATCCGTGCCGACGAACCGGAAACGAGCAAAACTTTTTCGTGAAAGCCCGCACCGACAGTATCAACCGCAACAACATAATCATCGCGGTCAGTTCCGTCCAAATTTATCGGCTTGCAAATAAGCAGTTTTTTGCCGTGCAGACGTTCATCTTTTTGTGTGGAAACGACCGTTCCCAAAATTCTGGCGATACGCATCTTTGTTTAGTGGTAAGTGGTAAGTGGTAAGTGGTAAGTTGATTTTATTTTCAACAAACAACTGACAACGAGCCACGAACAAATTTTAATCAGTTAAACCAACAGGCAAAGCATCTTCAACGCTGCTGTGCGGACGCGGAATTACGTGGACGCTGACGAGTTCGCCGACACGCCTTGCCGCCGCCGCTCCGGCATCGGTTGCCGCTTTGACCGCCGCGACATCGCCGCGAACAAT
>JBGTKR010000059.1:0-4465 GCA_041744535.1 Pyrinomonadaceae bacterium | reverse complement strand
GGAACAGGAGCGAATGACGGCTATCAACGCTTGTTAATTAAGGTTACAGGATACGGTCCGAGAGGAGCCAAAAAAGAATTGGAACTGATGGTCAAAATAGCTATTTTTGAGTTAGAAGGTGAGCCGCTTATATTTATGCGGGGAACATCTGACACAACTACAGCAAATTTAAAAATAACAGATAATCCTGAAGTTAAATTTAACAGTAATGAAAGTATTGCATTTACATTAACAAAGAATGCAGATATAGATGCAATTAAAGCTAAAATAGATTTGGATGATAAGGTCAAAATTGAGGGCAAGGGCGATGATTTTGAAATCGAAACAGACTTTGATTATATCAAATGGCTGAAAACAGCAGATGAAGCGAAAAACTTAGTCAATGATCTGGAGCAGGATGCCAAAGCAAGGGAACGCTATTTTACTTCTTATCCTACCGGTAATGCCGGAACGGATAAACTGCCAAAATTTACATTCATAAGCGGTAATGCGGAATTATCCGGTGATGGTGCGGGATTGCTGGTTGTTACAGGTAATCTTACGATCAATAAAAATTTTAAGTATAAGGGATTGGTTCTTCTATTAGGTCAGGGAAGGTTGGACGTAACCGGCGGAGATTCTAAAATCGAAGGAGCAATTGTTATGGCAAAATTCGGATTGACTGACGATTTTATGCAGCCAACTATAAATCTCAGCGGTTATGGAAAATTCGAAGCCAAATATGAGAAAAGTAAAATCGAAGCAGCAAAAAAATTGATCAACTTAAGGATTCAGGCAGTTCGTCAAGAGTAAACCCGCAAAATCCCTTTTATTCAACAAATATTTAGTAATAAATTTCTATATGTTTAATGGTGCTAAAATTAATTTTTTTGTATTGGCAGGTCTTACACCATTGTTTGCTCAGGTAATAAAGGTAAAAGTTACACAAGAGGAAACATCCGCAGGGATTTCACCATTTTGGTATGTTTTACTTATCATTCTTGCAGTCGCTCTATTTGCAGTTATTTTCGAGGTGATCAAGAAAAGGAAAACCGAAAAGAAAAATAATTCCAACTACAGAAAGGCTCGGAAACTTGAAACTCAAAATTCATCATCAATTGACGCAGACAGTGAAATAGAGTGGTTTAAGCAATTAACAAAAGCAAAAAAAGTTAAAAAAAGTAGAAAACAAAGAACTAAATATTCTGCCCGATTTGTCCAAACGAATACTTTTCAGATTAATAAAACAAGATCAGTTAAAGCAGATATTCCTGAAAGTATAGGCGTTGAAGTTGATTCAGTATTACCGATTTTTGAAATAAAGGAAATTGAAACCGCAAGACCGCTTATTCCTTTGCCGATTTCGGATGATGAAATGTTATTAAACGCAATCGAGCAGGTTGATGAAGAGTTTGAAAGTGATGAAGAAATACGTTCCTTATCATTGAGAGTCCTGGTCGCATTCAAAACGCAAAACTCGGTAGAGGCAATATCACAAATTGCTTTATATGATCTGTCAACAAAGTTGCGTTCGGAAGCCATTTCGATTCTTTCCGGTTTTGACCACGAGATGGTTTTTGAGACATTGCTGTTAGCGTGTGCCGACCCAACGAGGGAAATAAGAGCAGCGGCGGCAGCCGGAATTTTTCGTTTGAGTGTTGAAAGAAAAGATGCTTGGCTGAGAATTATTGAAACAAATGATATTGGTAGAATTCGACAATCAGCCCGTGCTTTGATCTCCAGCGATTTGCTTAAATCATCAATTGAACGCCTGACCCATCAGGATAAAAACTATGCCGCCGAAGCATTGGCAATGGTGTCGCTTTTAATTAAAGCGGGAGAAACAGATCAAATTTTTGAAATACTCAAAAATTATCCGGATGAGAAATTGAAAAAAGCAATACTTCACGTTATCGAGATTTCAGATGAACCGGAAACAGTTGAAAAACTTATTAGTATGGATGAACAAAATGAATTTAATAAAGAGATTAGCGATGCCGTCAAAAAAATTCAAAAAGTCCACAACCGAACCTTTCAAATGGCAGTTAATTGAGGGGTCGCGGAGTTTTTTTTTGAATCAGAATTATCTTAGCCTTGTAAATAAAGGCTTTAGAAAAGCCGAGATTAACGATTTGTTGAAAATCCGCAAATTTAGCTTTTCGAGATTTTTTAACCTATTGTATTAAAAGAGTTTAAACTCCGCGACCCCTCAATTAATTAGTTATCCCGATTCAATCTTTACTTGTTCCGCCTCACTGTAAGGATCATGCAGATCAACGGGATCCCCTTTTTTACGAAGCCGCATATTGAGCAATTCGACAAAGACCGAAAAAGCCATTGCTCCGTAGATATAGCCTTTCGGAATCTCGACGTGAAAACTTTCGGCGGTCAGCGTAAAGCCGATTAAAAGCAAAAATGAGAGTGCGAGCATTTTTATGCTCGGATGTCTTTCGACGAATTTTCCAATCGGATTGGCAAAAAACATCATCGCCACGATTGAGATCACAACTGCCACGATCATCACCCATAGTTCTTTGACCATTCCGATTGCAGTGATAACCGAATCGAGAGAAAAAACTATGTCGAGCAAGGTTATTTGAATAATCACGCTCGTAAAAGAAGCATAGACTTTCTTCGCCTGATGCCCTTCTTCGCCTTCAAGCGAACCGTGTATTTCGTGTGTGCTTTTGCCGATCAAAAACAGACCGCCGATCAGCAAAACCAAATCCCGCCCGGAAAACGGATGACCGAAAATTTCAAACAAAGGCTCGGTTAAGCCGATTATCCAAGAAA
This sequence comes from Pyrinomonadaceae bacterium, assembly GCA_041744535.1. Taxonomy (GTDB): domain Bacteria; phylum Acidobacteriota; class Blastocatellia; order Pyrinomonadales; family Pyrinomonadaceae; genus Aridibacter. The sequence continues at coordinate 1,693 of JBGTKR010000059.1, read as the reverse complement.
GTGAAAACAGCAGGATCACACGCATTATCAAAGCCATTGATAAGCCGATAAATCTCGCTTTCGACTGCTGTTCTTCGGGCAGTTTGCCTGAAAGAATCGAAATAAAAATGATATTGTCAATCCCCAGAACTAGTTCGAGAAGTGTTAAAGTTGCCAGAGCGATCCAAATCTGCGGGTCTGCAAGAAATTCCATTTATCTGTTTTTTACTCCTAATTTTATTGGTTTTTATTTTAATCTAATTATCTTTGATAAACAATTTTACCAGCAACAATCGTTGCGACAACTCCGCCGTTGAATTTCCAACCGTCAAACGGGGAATTTTTCGATTTCGATTTCGATTCGCCGGCGTTGAAAGTCCATTCCAAATCGGGATCAATAATAGTTACATCGGCAATCGAACCTTTGGTTAAAGTCCCGCGATTTTCTAAATTAAAAATCTTGGCGGGATTTGATGAACACAATTTAACGAGTTGTTCCAAGTTGATAACTCCTTTGTGAACCAATTCGTTAAACGCCAAACCAACCGCAGTTTCCAAACCGATAATTCCAAACGGTGCGGCATCGTATTCGAGTGCTTTTTCGTCCTGATGATGCGGTGCGTGATCGGTGGCAATCGCATCAATCGTGCCGTCTTTAATGCCTTCGATAATTGCTTCGAGATGTTCTTCTGACCGCAGAGGCGGCGACATTTTTGTATTCGTGTCGTAACCTTCGACTGCTTTATCCGTCAAAGTAAAATGATGCGGCGTAACTTCGCAGGTTACATTTATTCCTTCATTTTTCGCCCGTCGAACCGCTTCAATCGCACCCTTTGTTGAAACGTGAGCGATGTGTATATGCGAACCTGTTTCCTTTGCAAGCAAAATATCCCGCACGACATCAATATCTTCGGCAAGTGCGGGCATTCCTTTAAGTCCAAGCAGAAGCGAAATTTTCCCTTCGTGCATCACGCCGCCGCTTGAAAGCGATTTATCCTCACAATGGTCAATCACCGGCAGATCAAAATCCTTCGCATATTCCATCGCCCGACGCATCATTCCGGCGGTCGGCACAGGTCGCCCGTCATCCGAAACCGCAACCGCACCCGCCGCTTTCATCTCGCCCATTTCCGCAAGTTGTTCGCCGTGCGAAGATTTCGTGATTGCTCCAATCGGAAAAACATTGGCAAGCCCGGCTTTCTTTGCCTGCTCGATCATATACCGCGTGATCGCCGCATTATCATTGATCGGTTTAGTATTCGGCATCGGACAAACGCTCGTCCAACCACCCGCCACCGCCGCCGCACAACCCGATGCAATCGTTTCCTTATGTTCCTGCCCCGGTTCTCTCAAATGAACGTGCAGATCAATAAATCCCGGAGCGACAAGCAGCCCGCTCGCATCAAAAATCTCCGCATCTTCCGGTTCTTTTTCATTCTGTTTTAACCAGCCGGAAACTCGTCCGTCCTCGATCAAAACATTCATTCCCGTATTCTCTTTTCCAGTCGGGTCTATCAAATGACCGTTTTTTATTAAAAGTTTCATTAAATTTATAATCCTTGCTGATGATTAGTTCTACTTTGTTAGATTAAACTTCTTGATAAATTTTAGTTTTTAGCCCGTGAATACGGGCGATAGCATAAAGCCTCGTGCGTCAGCACGAGGTTTGTATGCAACACAAATTAAAGCTATCGAAGATAGCGACAGCTTTTTT
>JBGTKR010000058.1:0-8669 GCA_041744535.1 Pyrinomonadaceae bacterium | reverse complement strand
GAACAGATGAGCGATCTGCGTTCGGCGTATATCGTGGCGGAAGATTTGGCTTTGCGGAAAGTTCAGGAAGAAGCCGCGATGCCGATTATGCGGCACGTCAATATCGGCAATACGATCTTTAACGGAATCTATTTGAAAGAAGATTTAGCAACCTGCGTTGATGTTACGTTTCTGGTTACGCCCGATGTTTCGCAGGAAAAAATTGATTTCGTTCTGCGGAAAATTACGTCGGCAAAAACGTCTTTGGAGAAAATCAGAAAAGGTTCAAAAATCAGACTTCTGCTTGTTTTGGTAACTCAACTCGACGAACAAGCAGCAAAGAAACTCCGTGCAAAACTCGTCGGCAAATTTTCGTCAACGCCGGTAGATGTTGATATAAGATTGCTCGATTTTCAGACTTTGCAGAAAATCTATGCGGAAGACTAAGCAATTTTAGATTTTAGATTTTAGATTTTGGATTATCATAAACCTTACGATAATCTATTTACGGTTTAAGAAATTTTAATTTACACACTTTGAAATTATGTTGGAAAACAAAGTCGGAATGATTTTCGGCGTAGCGAATCAACGCTCGATTGCGTGGGCTTGTGCCGAATCCTGTCTGGAAAACGGGGCGGAACTTGCGTTTACATATCAGGGCGAAAGACTGCAAAGAAATTTGGAAAAACTGACCAAGGATATGGAAGATACTTTGGTCGTGCCGTGTGACGTAACGAATCAGGCGGAGGTGGACGCGGCGTTTGAAGCGGTTGATAAAAAATACGGGCGGCTCGATTTTTTGATTCATTCGATTGCATATGCACCGCGTGAAGCACTCGAAGGCGAATTTTTGACCACTTCCCGCGACGCATTTTTGACCGCGTTGGAAATAAGTGCTTATTCCCTGCCGCAACTGGCACTCTCCGCAATGCCTCTGATGAAGGACAGCGGAAGCATCGTTACAATGACATATTACGGTGCGGAAAAGGTCGTGCAGAATTATAATGTGATGGGCGTGGCAAAATCGGCTTTGGAATCTTCCGTCAGATATTTGGCGAACGATCTCGGCATACATAATATTCGTGTCAATGCGATAAGTGCCGGACCGATCAACACGCTTTCCGCACGCGGTGTCAAAAATATGAGTTCTTTTTTAAAACACATCGAAGAAAACGCCCCGCTCAAACGAAATGTCGAAGCCAAAGAAGTCGGCAACACCGCACTTTTTCTCGTCAGCGATCTGTCATCCGCCATCACGGGCGAAACTATTTATGTAGATTGCGGCTACAATATTATGGGAATCTAGGGATTTTGGATTTTAGATTGCGGATTTTGGATTGAAGACAAATTTCAATTCAATCCAAAATCTAAAATCTAAAATCTAAAATTGAAGTATGTCTGAAAAAAATATAAAAATTACAAAAAAACCTGCCATTAAACAAAAAACCAAAAAAGAACCGACGACGGTTGCCGAAGCTAAGGAGAAGCAGCAAAAGCAAGGCTTAATTTGGGATTTTACGGAAGACGAGGCATTATTGCGTTCACCCGAACCGGATGATCTATTTAAAAGTTCGGATTCGTGGCGTGTTTTCCGCATAATGAGCGAAACCGTCAATGGATTCGATGCACTTGCGACGATTACCAACGGCGTTTCGATCTTCGGTTCGGCACGCACGCCGGAAGACAGTGCGTATTACGAAGCCGCCCGCGAAACGGGAAAATTGCTGGCGGAAAACGGTTTTGAAGTAATCACGGGCGGCGGTCCCGGAATTATGGAAGCGGCAAATCGCGGTGCTTTTGAAGCGGGCGGAGTTTCCGTCGGATGCAACATCGAACTGCCCTTCGAGCAAGACCCGAATCCGTATCAAACGCACGAATTATCGTTCAAATATTTTATGATCCGCAAAACGATGTTCATAAAATACAGTAACGCTTACGTAATTTTTCCCGGCGGTTTCGGCACGATGGACGAGGTGTTCGAGGCTTTAACGCTGATTCAAACACGCAAAATCCGCAACTTTCCTGTTGTTTTATTCGGTTCGAGTTATTGGAAAGGCTTGCTTTCGTGGCTGACTTCGACGATGCTCTCGGAAAAAAACATCAGCGAACCCGATCTGAGTTTGATGTATCTGACCGATTCGCCGCAGGACGCGGTTGATTTTATAATCAAATGCTGTGTGAAAAATGGAGATGGAAAAGTAAGAAAGTGAAAAGGTGAAAGAGTGAAAAAGTGAAAAAGTGAAAAAGTTATTTTTTCTTTTGTAATCGCTTTTTCACTTTTCTACTTTTTCACTTTTTCACTTTAAATAATCTTTTATCCATTTTAAATAATCATCCGAAACTTTTTCACTCGATAATGCAGCTATTTCGGGAACATCGTAGGAATGATTTTCCTTGATGAATTTTTCTAGTTCAGCATATTTTTCTTCGAGAGTTTTTATCAAAAGTAAATGCTCCGAATCATTCTGAACTTTGCCTTCCCAAAAATAAAACGATCTCATTTCCGGCAAAATCTGAACACAAGCCGCGAGTTTTGCTTCAATAATTTTCTTTGCTAAATCTTCAGCTTCTTCAGAATTCGGTGTTGTAACAAATACAATTAACATAACCTTCAATTCAAAAAGGCAAAAATCAAGACGGTTCTTCATTTTTGCCTTTTTACTTTTTACTTTCTAATTTCCCCTATTTATCCATCAGTTCCGCATATTGACCGCTGTCCACCCATTCGAGAATTTCCGAAACACGCCAGATCGGGAACGGATGAGTAAGACCGGCGTTGATGATGTCCGCCCAGAATTTATCGAGTTTATTTTCGTCGTAATTTTTTTGAAAATCTTTTGCCTGTTCTAAAAATTGTTCGTAATCAATTTGTGAAGCCATTGTTCCGCCGGCAAGTTTCATCATCGTGCTGCCGATTACGTGCGGGTCTTGTGTAACGAGAAGGGCGGCACGGTCACAGGAAAGCTCGGCTCGTCTTGCCCAGGCGAGCAACGCACTGCTGATTCCCGCCGAAATTAAAAATTTGATAATCTCCGAACCCGGAATCGCTCTGGCTATCGAAGCGTCCGTAATTGCCTGGATTAGTCTTGCCGCCGTCAGATACAAAACGTGTTCGGCGTGAATATGTCCGACTTCGTGGGCGATAACGGCGAGAGTTTCTTCGTCGTTCAAGCGTTCAAGCAATCCCGTGTGCAAAACGATTAAGTGCTTGTCCACGCCCGTCGTAAAAGCATTGACAATCGGATTTTGCTGAACAAATAAATCCGGCATATCAACACCGAGCGTCGTGCAGGCGACTTGTAGCTTAGCGTGCAGATCGGGAAACTGCTTCGGCGTAACCTTGACCGAACTTGCCATAAACATTACGCGAACCGCTGATTCGCCCGTAACCTGAATCAATTTCCGCAAAGCCGTATCCACGCCCGGAACTGCTCTTAAAGCCGCAAGTGCTTTGCTGTCAGCCGGATGCACGTATTCGTGTTTGGTTAGATCGGCAAACTTTTTATGATAATCGTCCGACAGCGGCAATTTGCATTTTCCGCATTTTGCCTCGCCGTTTTTATAATTTTCACGGACGCTGTTCTGCTGTCCGCAATACCGACACCGCACGTTCTTGCCTTTCGCCGCCGCCGATGATGAATTACCTGAATCTGATTTTTTACTTGCCATAATTAAATTTTAGAGAGTTGCTCTCCTTATTTCAAACTTGAATGTTCTTATGTTTAAAACGTATCAAAATGCAAAAAGTTTATAAATCATTTTTTCAGTTGAACAATCGTTTCAACGTGATGCGTTTGCGGAAATAAATCTAAAGCCGTGATCTTTTCGATTTTGTAATTCTTTTCGAGCAAAATCTGCAAATCTCTGGCAAGTGTCGAAGGATTGCACGAAACGTAAGTGATTCTTTCCGCCTCGAGTTTGGTAATATTTTCCAAAGTTCCGCGTTTAACGCCGCTTCTCGGCGGATCGAGTAAAACAAAATCTACATCGGCAAAATTATTTTCATTAACGAAAGATTTTACTCTTTCATCGTGAAATTCGACGTTTGAAATTCTTGCGTGTTCGGCGTTTTTGACGGCAAAACCTATCGCTTCTTTGTTTGCCTCAACACCGTGAACTTTTTCAAAGCTGCCTGCCATCGAAAGTGAAAATAATCCGACTCCGCAGTAGAGATCGAGTGCAGTTCTGCCCTCTGCATTTTCAATCGCCGTTTCGACTAAATCTTTTATTAAAAATTTATTGCTTTGAAAAAAACTTTTGGCGTTGAAATGAAATTTTTCGCCGTTCAGTTCATAGAAAATTTCGTAAGTCGGCTCGACCAATTCTTCGGAATAAACCGAAACTTCACCGTTTTCGCCGCTTGCCGCTTCGACGTTTACCATTTCGGCGAAAAGCGTTTCGTAGTCGAGATTTTCCTGTAAATCCTTGAGCGTTGCTTCGAGTTCGGGAATAAGAATCGGACAGGATTTTGCGTCAATCACATCGTGCGACTGGCGTTTGAAATAGCCGATCTTTTTCTTGCGTGAGTCAATGTGCCATTGTGAACGGAGGCGGTAATTATATTCCTTCGGACTCGCAATTATCGGAATTTCATCTTCAAAATCAATTTTACCGATGCGTCTTAAAGAATCCTTTATGATTCCGATCTTTGCTTCGAGCTGCGATTCATAAGCCATCTGCTGAAAATCGCAGCCGCCGCACGTTCCGAAATAGATACATTTCGGCTTGATTCGATCCTCCGCAGGTTCGAGAATTTCAACAATTTTTGCAAATGCCGTTTTGCCCTGAAGTTTGCGGATCTTCACGCGAAGTTTGTCGCCTTTAACCGAAAGCGGAACAAAAACGGTCAGGTTTTCTGCAAAGCATAAACCTAACCCATTCGGGACAATTTTTTCGACTCGGACTTCTAATGTTTCGTCAATTTTATATTTTTTGCTCAATTAAATATTCTCGACCTCGATTTCGATTCCGCCGACCATTCCCGCAAAAATGTTATAAACCAAGGCTGAGATCAATCCTCCGATAAAACCCATAATTCCGTAAAATATCGGGATTGCGATCATTATAATAAGTCCGAATACAATACCGCCGCCGCCAAGAGCAAGTCCCGCCATTCCATCCTGACTTCCCGCACTTGCACCGCCGATAAGTGCAAAAATGATGATAAAAAGTCCGTAAGGAATCGCTATCAAAAGACTCATTACCAACATCATTGCCGCATACATTTTTGCAACCGAAAGAATTCCGAGCTTTCTTATTCTCAATTTATTCATCGTTTTTTTTCTCCTAAAATTTATTTACAAATAAAATAAACTCAAACGCGGAAGTTCCGCCTTTTCACGCAGATTTTTGTATAACATCAGATCGAAGGTTCGCCGGTAAACATCTTTTTCCATTTTTGATCTGTGTCCGGCAAGATTTTTTTCAATTTCGCTTTTCATTTGCCCAAGCGTTTTTTTATCCGCTGTTTTAAGCAATGCCTCGTCAATCAGATTTTCCAAACGGTTCAAAGATTCTTCCAAACTTTCAGCATCTTTATAATTCTTTTCAAGTTTATTTAATTCTGTTAAGACCTTTTCTAAAATCTGACGCAGGATGCCTTTTGATTTTGCTTTAGCCTGATTTATTGCTTGCTTTATATTTTTCAAATGATTCTCGATTGTTTCTTTGGAAAACATTGAAGATTCGTGTTCTTTGTCAATTTCTTTCCCGATTTTCTTTTGATTTTCCTTTAACTTTTCCTCACCGATTTCTTTACCGTTACCTTTGCCGACCTGCGTTTTAAGCCATTCCGCGTATTGTAATTCGATCTCCTCCTTGCAATACATCAAGGATTTGATCGTCCCTGTGCGGTTCGGATTTTTATCAACGCCGTCAAAAACATTCTCGATCCCGCGTAAAACTATCCGAAGCGGAATCCCGCGTTCCTGCCACGATTCGATCAAAGCCCAATCCAAAGGACTCAGAAGCAGATGCTTTCCGCGTCGGCGTATAAAAGTTTCTTCGATGTCGGTAAAATAATTGAAGTAATTCAAGTTGGATTTAGTGGATAATGGATAACGAATAATGGGTAATTTTAAATTCATTCATTTTTATCCATTTTCCATTATCAATTATCCGTTAGCTGTCGAGTTTCATTTTCTGTGTAATAAGAATTTACTCGACACTTGCAGATTAGTCAAAGTTAGCCACAGAGTTCACAGAGAATACAAAGAGTTTCTGATTTTTTCTTTGCCATTTCTCATCTTTCTCTGTGTTCTCTGCGGCTAAAATTGTGTTAAATTAGACGAATGCAAAGACGAGAAAAATTTGAAACTTCATCGGGTATTGAACTGCCGAATGATTATAATCCCGAAAATACTGAACAAATAAACTACGCCGAAGATTTGGGCAAGCCGGGCGAATTCCCTTTTACACGCGGTGCGAGAGAAACGATGTATCGCGGCAGGTTTTGGACGATGCGGCAATATGCGGGTTTTGCGACTGCCGAAGAATCTAATGAACGCTATAAATATTTATTGGCAAACGGCACGACGGGTTTGAGCGTTGCATTTGATCTGCCGACGCAAATTGGTTTGGACTCGGACGATCCTTTGGCGGCGGGTGAAGTCGGAAAAGTCGGCGTGGCGATTGATTCTTTGGAAGATATGCTGACACTTTTTGATGGAATTCCGCTTGATAAAGTTTCAACTTCAATGACCATAAATGCGACTGCTTCGACGCTTCTTTGTTTATATTTGGCGGTTGCAAAAAAGCAAAAGGTGCCATTCGATAAAGTTTCGGGAACGATTCAAAACGACATATTAAAGGAATACATCGCCCGCGGAACTTATATTTATCCGCCGAAACCTTCGATGCGTCTGATTACCGACACATTCGCCTTTTGTGCCGATCAAGTTCCGCGTTGGAACACGATTTCGATTTCCGGTTATCACATCCGCGAAGCTGGTTCGACCGCCGCACAGGAAATCGCATTTACACTTGCCGATGCGATTTGTTATGTTGATGCGGCAATCGAAGCGGGCTTGGAAGTTGACGATTTTGCACCGCGTCTTTCATTCTTTTTTAATGCTCATAATAATTTACTCGAAGAAATCGCTAAATTCCGTGCGGCTCGCAGAATTTGGGCAAGAAATATGAAAGAAAGATTCGGTGCGAAAAACAAAAAATCTTTGATGTTACGTTTTCACACGCAAACGGCAGGTTCGACTCTGACGGCTCAACAACCGGAAGTAAATGTCGTGAGAACAACTATTCAGGCACTCGCCGCAGTTCTCGGCGGAACGCAATCTTTGCATACTAATGGAATGGACGAAGCGTTGAGTTTGCCGACCGAACAAGCCGCCAGAATCGCACTTCGCACGCAGCAAGTTATCGCCCACGAATCCGGCGTTGCCGACACGGTTGACCCATTCGGCGGAAGTTATGCCATTGAAGCATTGACCAATGAACTCGAAGAAAAAGCACTCGACTACATTCAAAAAATTGACGATTTCGGCGGAATGCTCAAAGCCATCGAAGAAGGCTACGTGCAACGCGAAATTCAGGAAGCCGCTTACGATTATCAAAAAGCACTTGAAAAGAAAGAAGAAATCGTCGTCGGCGTGAATAAATACAGAATCGAAGAAGACGAATCCATTCCAATATTAAAAGTTGACGAAAAAGTCGAACGCGGACAAATCGAAAGAGTTCAAGCCATCCGCGAAAAACGTGATGCGGCAAAGGCGGAAAATTCATTAACAAAATTGGAAGAAGCCGCAACAAATGATGAAAATATATTACCGAAAATTCTCGAATGCGTCGAAAATTATGTAACCGTCGGCGAAATTTCGCATCGCCTCAGAAAAGTTTGGGGCGAATATACGGAAGCAGTTACGATTTAATTAGAAAGCTGACTTATTTTACTTGATTTCAATTTGTTACAATGCTATTGTTTCATCTATGAAACATAACTTATAAAACGGAATTAGAATAAATGGCAAAAGCAACCTTGGATACGGAACATATTGAAACGGAAAATCCCGAAGAATTGACGGATGAAAACAGAGGCGTAGAATTGCGTTCGATTCGTGAGATCGTCAGGGATTTATCAAAACCTGTCGCAAAAAGGCATCTGCGAGTGCGGCGGCAGGGCGGTAAGGAAATCGGTTATATCGCGTGGCACGATGCGATAAAATATCTGGATCATTATGCACCGGGTTGGACCTACGAAGTAAGGAATATGCAGTCCATCGGCGGAAAACTTATTATTACGATTCGCCTTTCAGTTCCCGCTTTAGAAGGCGTGATTTTCCGCGAAGCGACCGGGCAGGAAGACGAAGAAAAGGATACTTACGGGGATTCATCGAGCAACGCCGAATCTATGGCACTTCGCCGAGCCGCCGCAAAATTTGGTTTGGGACTTTATCTTTATGACCAATAATAAAATTATTTTGCAGACAAAATTCCCCGCCTTTATTACCTCTTTTTAAATGACAAACATTGTTGATATATGTTAATCTGTTTTGTGAGTTAAAGCCTCATTAACTCGATCAATTTCCCATGAACTCTTTGTCTTAGAAGCTGCTTGAAAACTCTAAATAATCGCTGAAAGCGATAAATTTGCTAGCGGCGGGTAGAGTGTAACGAAGTGAAACGACACCCGCCGTTAGATTGAAAACAAATTATCGCTCGCTGAAAGTGAGCCATTA
>JBGTKR010000057.1:0-4566 GCA_041744535.1 Pyrinomonadaceae bacterium | reverse complement strand
GGGAAATTTCAGGTAAATTAATCTGAAACAAATTCAAACAGGATAGACAGGATGGACGGGATAATTTAACATTTATCCAGAAAATCCTGTTTTTTCATTTAACATTTAACATTTATCATTTTCAAAAGTTATATGTTTTATGTGTAAAACTGAAAATATAATTATTCTGAAGAAATGATAAAGACTCAATGATAAATGTTAAATGATGAATGTTAAATGAATAAAATTATGCCAACCGGTTATTTTAGTCTGATTTTACACGCCCATCTGCCCTTCGTGCGGCATCCCGAATATCCCGAATTTCTTGAGGAAGATTGGTTTTATGAAGCCGTTACGGAAGTTTATCTGCCACTGATACACATTTTTGAAAGACTTTACGAAACGGGAGCAAAACCGCGTCTGGCGATGAACATCTCGCCGCCGCTTTGCGAAATGCTGGCGGATGATCTGCTGCAGGAAAGATACACGGCACATCTTAAAAATCTGATTTCATTAGCACATAAAGAGTTTGAACGGGTAAAAAAAGAAGATATTGATTTTTATGATGTAGTTGAATTTTATATCAAAACGCTCGAAAAATCGCTGCATTTGTGGGAAAACAAATATCGGCGAAATCTTATAAACGCCTTCCGTGAACTTCAGGACAAAGGCGTTTTGGAAATTATCACGTGCGGAGCAACACACGGATTTTTGCCTCTGATCTCGACGCACGAAGCACGAAAGGCACAAATCGAAGTCGCCGTGAAAAATTACCGAAAACATTTCGGCAGACAGCCGCGTGGAATCTGGCTGCCCGAATGTGCGTATGAAGAAGGCATTGAAGATTTACTAAAGTCTGCGGGAATCGAATATTTTATCGGCGATTCACACGCAATTCTTTACGGCGATCCGCGTCCGCGTTTCGGCGTTCACGCTCCGGTCAAATGTCCGAACGGCGTGGCGGTTTTTGCACGCGATGTCGAAACTTCGCAGCAGGTCTGGAGTGCCGAAGTCGGTTATCCCGGAAATCCCGTCTATCGTGAATTTTACCGCGATGTCGGTTGGGATCTGCCGCTTGATTATCTCAAACCGCATCTTCACAAGGACGGAAATCGTCGGCATTTGGGCTTAAAATACTACGCCATCACCGGACGCAAAACGCCGCAGAATCAAAAACTTGCTTACCGACCAAAACTTGCACGCGAGCAATCGGCAAATGACGCGGCGGATTTTATCAACAAACTCATCAGGCAAGCCGAAAAATTACACAGGACTTTCGGCGGACATCCACCGCTTGTTGCGTCGCCTTATGATGCCGAACTTTACGGGCATTGGTGGTTTGAAGGACCTTCGTTTATTGATTATCTTTTCCGCAAATTCCACTACGACCAAGATGTCATCAAGGCTATTTCACCGGGCGATTTTCTGGACGCAAATATTCCGATTCAGATCCAAAAACCATCGGCTTCGAGTTGGGGTGAAAACGGTTATTACAAAGTTTGGCTCAACGAAGCGACTTCGTGGATGTATCAATACGCCCACGATGCCGAGCGAAAAATGACCGCACTTGCAAATCATTTTGAACATCCAAACGCACTCGAATATCGAGCCTTAAACCAATGTGCTAGAGAGCTTCTGCTGGCACAATCGAGCGACTGGGCTTTTCAAATCTACCAAGGCACAACCGTCGAATATTCTTCGCGGCGTTTTAAGTCGCACATCCATCGGTTTAATTTATTGGCGGAAGATTTGGATAAATACGAAGTCAATGAAGAATTACTCACGGAAATCGAAAGCCGGGATACGATCTTTCAGGAGATTGATTACCGGATTTATCGAAGTTGAATTCACAATAAAATTTTCCTACGTTTGCCTTAACAAATATGTAAAGTTATTATTTGCTTTCTATCTATTACGAGGAGAAAATTTGAATGAGTAAAAAAGGCGTGGAGATTGCTCCGGCGGAAGGGAAATTGGGGGTTTTGTTGGTTGGACTCGGTGCGGTCAGCACGACGTTTGTGGCGGGAGTCGAAGCGATCAAGCGTGGAATATCGAAGCCGATTGGTTCGTTGACGCAGATGGGAACTATTCGCCTTGGCAAGCGGACGGATAATACTGTGCCGATGATAAAAGACTTTGCAGGTTTGGCGACGTTGGACGATATTGTTTTCGGGGCGTGGGATATTTTTGAGGAAAATGCGTTTGATGCGGCGATGCACGCGGGTGTTTTGGAAAAGGATTTGCTGAATCAGGTTTCCGAGCAGCTTGCGTCTTTGAAGCCGATGAGGGCTGTGTTTGACAATCGTTATGTGAAGCGTCTGGACGGCAAAAATGTTAAGGAAGGCAAGAACAAAATGGAACTTGCCGAGCAGTTGATGCAGGACATTGCCGATTTCAAAAAGGAAAATAATTGCGACAGATTAGTGATGGTTTGGGCGGCATCAACGGAGATCTTTCTTGAAACTTCCGACATACACAATTCAATCGAAGCGTTTGAAAAGGCTCTGTATGACAACGACGAAAATATCGCACCTTCGATGATCTATGCTTATGCTTCAATAAAATCGGGCGTTCCGTTTGCAAATGGAGCTCCTAACTTAACGGTTGATATTCCCGCTTTAACGAAATTAGCCGAAGACGAAGGCGTGCCGATCTGCGGAAAAGACTTTAAAACCGGACAGACTTTGATGAAAACGATATTAGCTCCCGGTTTCAAATCAAGAATGCTCGGACTCGACGGCTGGTATTCGACGAATATTTTGGGAAACCGCGACGGCGAAGTTTTGGACGATCCTGAAAATTTCAAAACCAAAGAAAATTCAAAACTTTCGGTTCTCGACACAATTTTGCAGCCGAAAATCTATCCCGATCTTTACGGAAATTATTCGCACGTCGTCCGCATAAATTATTACCCGCCCCGAGGCGATAACAAAGAAGGTTGGGACAATATAGATATTTTCGGCTGGCTCGGCTACAAAATGCAGATAAAGGTTGATTTTCTCTGCCGCGATTCGATCCTTGCCGCACCGCTCGTGCTTGATCTGGCGTTATTTATGGATTTGGCAAAACGTGCGGGAATGAGCGGAATTCAGGAATGGCTGTCGTTCTATTTCAAAGCACCGCAGACCGCTCCCGAACTTTATCCCGAACACGACATTTTTATTCAGCTTAAGAAACTCAAAAACACCCTGCGTTATTTGAAAGGCGAAGATTTAATCACGCATCTGGGACTGGAATATTATGATGAAGATTAATATGCAGGAATAGAATTGGCAGTAGAGAAAACTTTGTATTTCTAACGGTTTAAGGTGCAATTGACATATCTTCTGAATGAAAATTGTTATAAAATTTAAAGCTAAAAACGTCGGTATGAAAGTCGGCGTTTTTCTTTTAACATTAAAGTGCAAAAAGCCTCTGAAAATCCAAGCAGCCTTTGTCCGTTATGTAGAAGGCAAAAGGCTCGAAAACGAGTTCATCCAAGATTCTGACTTCGTGTGTTTTACCATCCGTGATCTGGATAAATGTCGGAATATCGCCACGCAGATCAAGCAGAGTATTCAACTTGATGGCGGCTTCGGTTTGGCGAAACACACGCCCACCAAAAAACGCTTAAACAAAGATCTATGGTCGTCGCATCCAGAGCATAAACAGGATTGTTTATCTCCACCGAAAAGTCGTTATCGTGCAGGTAAAGACGACGGGCTTTTCTAATCAACACTTGAGCAAAATCGGCATAGATCCAGATGATTGCGGGCTTCGCGTTGGCAGCAGCCAAAGTCGAGCGAAAGACCCATTGGTTAAAGCCTAAAATTGCCAAATGAAAAGTAAATTGAAATCGAAAAATCAAAAAAACTGTGTAACCGTAAAAAAAATGGTTACTTACAGATGTCAAAACATTTTTAACCGGACACTAATGATAAATTAGGACTTTCGCTTAGAAATATCTAAGTAGTTGAAATATAAGAACTTAGACAAATTAGCGTATTTTAGCTAACTACTTTAGTAGAGTGATTTTTAAATTAAGTAGTGTTTCTCGAATTTGAAATTTGAAATTTGAAATAACAAATAAACTAAAATTTTTGGTAGTGTCCTGACAGTTTGCTGCTGTTTAAAAAAGTGAACTTCTTAGTTTGCGTGCTTTGCGTCTGTGCGGCAGAAGAATTGATTCCCGCCAAGTCGCCAAGTTCGCAAAGAAGAACAAGTAACACAAATTAGGACACGACTAAAAATTTTTACCTGAAAGCATTTATAATGCTGGAAGACTTAAAAATTGCTCTATTTAGATTCAATTAGTTACATATTTTCAAGCGAAACTCCTATAAATAATAGTTTTCAAACAAAATGTTTTGACATTGGCACAAAGTGAAAAAACAGAACGCTTGAGATGGACGTGGGGCGAAACCGCCGCCACGCAACTCCGAGTTAAAAAGACCCGTTGATAACAAAGTCGCTGTTTCGCCCTCAAGTCCATTGGTAGGATGAAAGGCGGGTCGGCTTTCTTGCCGATTCACGCTCTTTGACACTACCTTTTGTCAGCCGATTGAAAGTATCATTCCTTTTATACCTTGTTCTTTTTCTTTAGGAGGA
>JBGTKR010000056.1:0-3049 GCA_041744535.1 Pyrinomonadaceae bacterium | reverse complement strand
CATTCGGAACTAATATTTTAAAATTTAACAAGATTATATTCCATTGCTTTTTGCAAACGGCAATTTTCTCATTTTTCAAGGAATTTTCCAAAAGCATTAAACAATAAATCCGAGAAATTGTAACGCCATCCGTTTCAGCGGTTGTCCGGAAAGCGGGTCGGACGGCGTTACGATTTTCTAAAATTTATGACTTCTAAAGTTGCTATTGCTATACTCACATATACTTGACAAGGGAACACTCAAATCTTATAATCTCTAAAGGCTCAAATAAAACCATAGTTAGATAGCAATTTATAAAGGTTTCGAGCAAAAGATTATTTTGATATTGGAGATTAAATTAAATGAGTAAAATTATAGGTATTGATTTAGGGACAACGAACTCGGTCGTCGCTGTAATGGAAGGCGGCGAACCCGTAGTTATCACGAATTCCGAAGGCGGACGGACGACTCCTTCGGTCGTTGCTTTTACGAAAGACGGCAACAGGCTTGTCGGACAAGTTGCAAAACGTCAGGCGGTAACAAATCCGGAAAATACGCTTTATTCGATCAAGCGTTTTATGGGAAGAAAGTATGATGAGGTTAAGGAAGAAATTTCGCAAGTTCCGTATAACGTAATGAAGGCTTCAAACGGCGATGTCCGTGTGAAGGTTGATGATAAAGAGTATTCACCGCCGGAAATCGCGGCGATGGTTTTGCAGAAACTGAAACAGGCGGCTGAGGATTATCTCGGTCAAACCGTTGATAAAGCTGTAATTACAGTTCCGGCATATTTTAATGACGCTCAACGTCAGGCAACCAAAGATGCGGGAAAAATCGCCGGACTTGAAGTTATGCGGATCGTTAATGAACCGACGGCGGCGGCTTTGGCTTACGGCTTGGATAAAAAATCCGATGAAACGATTGCCGTATTCGACTTCGGCGGCGGAACATTTGATATTTCCGTGTTGGAAGTCGGCGAAGGCGTGGTTGAAGTTAAATCCACCAACGGCGATACGCATCTCGGCGGTGATGATGTTGACGATAAATTAATTGATTGGATCGTCGAAGAATTCAAAAAAGATCAGGGAATTGACTTAACATCCGACAAAATGGCTTTGCAGCGTCTGAAGGAAGCGGCGGAAAAAGCGAAAATCGAACTTTCGACGGCGATGGAAACGGAAATAAACTTACCGTTTATTACCGCCGATCAATCGGGACCGAAGCATCTGGTGATGAAACTGACCCGCTCGAAATTCGAGCAGTTAGTCGAACCGATTTTAAGCCGTTTGATGCCGCCGGTTGAAAAGGCGATTAAAGACGCGGGTTTAGAGCCGAAAGATATTGATGAATTAGTTCTCGTCGGCGGTTCGACACGGATTCCGAAAGTTCAGGAAATGGTTAAGGAATTTTTCGGCAAAGACCCGAATAAATCCGTCAACCCGGACGAAGTAGTCGGTGTCGGTGCGGCGGTTCAAGCCGGAGTTTTGTCGGGCGAAAAGAAAGATATTCTTTTGTTGGACGTAACGCCTCTGACGCTTGGAATCGAAACGCTCGGCGGAGTATTTACGGAAATGATTCCGCGAAATACGACGATTCCGACACGCAAATCCGAGATTTTCTCGACTGCCGCCGACAATCAAACTTCGGTTGAAGTCAATGTAATGCAAGGTGAAAGACCGATGGCGACGGATAATAAAACGCTCGGTAAATTCCATCTTGTCGGCATTCCGCCCGCACCGCGTGGCGTTCCGCAGGTTGAAGTTACGTTTGATATTGACGCGAACGGAATCGTCAATGTTTCGGCAAAAGACGTTGGAACGGGACGCGAGCAGAAGATCACGATCACTTCATCGTCAGGTTTGTCGAAGGATGAAATTGATAAAATGATGAAGGATGCGGAATCGCATTCGGCGGACGATGAGGCGAAAAAAGCCGAGATCGAAGCACGTAACCGTCTGGACGGACTTGTTTATAATGTTGAAAAATCTTTCAGCGAAAACAAGGACAAAGTTGAAGCTGAAGCGGCAAGCGAAATTGAAACTGCAATTTCGGAAGCAAAAGAAGTTCTGAAAGGCAGCGACACCGATGCGATGAATAGTGCATTTGAACGCCTGCAAACCGCTTCGCACAAACTCGCGGAAGTTCTTTATTCGCAGCAAACGCAAGCCCCCGAAGGCGGAGTTGGAGAGGAAGAACAAGCATCTTCAGCAACCGCAGGCGATGGCGGCGATTCGACAACGGCAAGTTCGGAGGATGATGTCATTGATGCCGAATACGTTGATGCCGAAGTTGTTTCGGATGAAGAAGAAAACAAAGACGAGAGCTAATTTTGTCTTTTGAGAATAATGTGAGAGCAATAAGTTTTGATAGATTTATTGCTCTCACATAAAAATAGAATTTATGACGATTCAAATAGACATTGACGAAAAGACTTTGGCAAAGGTTGATAAAGTTGCGAAAACGGTAGAGAAAAGTAAGACCAACTATATTTTAGATGCTATTAATAAATCGGTTGATGAAGATTTAAAAAAGTTTGAAATTCAAGAATAAAGAAAAGCAATTTATTGAAAGTTATAAAAAACAACCTCAACAACCCGAAGAATATGAGATTTGGCAAGATGAACAGGTTTGGAGCGAAGAATGATTCAAGGCGATGTTTATCAATACAAATTTAAAGAACCAAATACACAGCGACCGGTTTTGTTTCTAACCAGAACAGATTCAATTCCTGTTCTAAACACTATTACAGTTGCCGAAATTACTACGACAATTCGCAACAATGCAACAGAGGTTTGGTTAGATGAATCTGACGGAATGACAACTGAATGACAACTGAATGTGTAATAAATTTGGTAAATATTCAAACTATTCCGAAAAACAAATTGGGAAAATACATGACACATCTTTCCGACGAAAGAATGCGGGAAGTTTTTGAAGCGGTAAAATTTGCGTTTGGATTTGATAGATTTTAAGTTGAAAAGATTTTTATAAAAAATGCGATAAGCAATTGGCGATTAGAAAAGCTGATGGCTGATGGCTGATAGCTGAAAATGGCAAAAAAGAAAGATTA
>JBGTKR010000055.1:0-3394 GCA_041744535.1 Pyrinomonadaceae bacterium | reverse complement strand
AAAATTCTTCGGGTTCGGTTGTTTCATAAACAAATTCTTCCGCTTGAAGATTTTGTTCATCAAAATCAACCGCTTCCGCCGTTTCCGATTCAGCAAAATCTTCAAACACTTCTTCGACGGAATTTGTTTGAGATTCTGCTTCCGGTTCAAGCTCTTCAAATTGTTCGGACGCTTTTGAAACATCGGCAAAAATTGACCTTAAATAAGCCAAATCGGCTTTCGCCGTTTCGTTTTCCGAATTTATTTCTAAGACCTTTTCAAAACCGGCTGTTTTTTCACTAAAAGAATCAGCTAAATAGGCTTTTATCAATAACGCATCTTCCGAATTCGGAACATCCTGTAAGACTTTTTGCAAAAGACTTTTTGCTTCATCGCGGTTGTTTTCAACTACGGCTTGTTTTACTTTTGCAACAAGAGTCTGAGCGATCTGCTTTTTAGCTTTTTTCATTGAGGAAAGAGCATTTTCATTTTCGGGGTTGATATTTAAAACCTTCTGCAAGTGAGAAACTTTTTCATTCGGCTGCTCGGTAACGGAAGCCAGCCAAAGCCAAGCCATTTCGCTCTTGTCATCCTGAACTATCGCCTGCAGAAAACATTGACGGGCAAAACCCGCCTGTTCATTTTTAGCCGCATCAATTCCGCGTTGGACAAATGTTTTTGCCATCAGTGTTTTTGTCGCTTTAATCCATTCGACGGCACGTTCATTTTCAGGATTGATCTTTAAAACATTGTTTAAAAATACGAGCAATTCCTCCGGGTATTCGCTGATCGAAGCCAGCCATAACCAGGCATTTTCGTTATCGTTATCGGCTTCGGTTACGTTCAAAAGTAATTGACGAGCCTCCGCCCTTTGACCGGACTGTGCGGCTTTGATTCCATCACGAAGCATCCGATCAACTTCGGAAGAATTACTGTCTGAAACGACGGCATTTACGACGATATTTTCAGCTAAGGGCATTGATGTGATGTTTGGTTCAAATTCAAGTTTCATAATGTTGTAAAAGAGATTTGGTTTTCCTTAAATTGATTTAAGATTTTTTGCAAAATAATGAATGGTGACAAAAATCGGCAGGTTTTAAATAACAAAAACTGATAGTTTTCGATCAGACTGGAGACCGAAATTTTTACACTTTAATTAGCAAAAATCGGATGTGTTCAATAATTATGACGGTTTCGGGATAAAACCGACAATAAGGAATCAAGCAAGAATCAGACCGTAAATTACGCCGTAAAAAAAATAAACAGATTAGAAAAAGTAAGCAGGTATAAAAAATTATTAAAGACCGGATATTTCTTGGGTTTTATTTCTTACTTTTCACTTTTTACTTGGTGATTAGTCGTTTGAATTCAAAAGGGTTTCCAGATGATGTTCTTTTATTCCGTAAAATTTTTTTATTGATTCGATCTGATCGTCAAATTTTTCAAGGTCGGTTTTACTGTCGGTTCGTGTGCCGACGATCATATTATTTTTCGGCGTGTGTTCGGTGGAAACGAACTCGAAAAGTTTGGTCGAGTAGCCGCTTTTTTCGAGTAATAACGCACGCAAGCCGTCGGTGATTGACTCAGCTTCGCGTTCGAGCATTACGCCGTGTTTGAAAACGTCTGCAAACATTTTCGGCGATCTTATCTGCGGGCGGATTTCCTGATGACAGCAGGGTGCGGCGACGATCAGATCGGCGTTTGTTTTGATGCCTTTATAAATTGCATCGTCGGTTGCCGTGTTGCAGGCGTGCAAGGCGATGAGAATATCAGTATCTTCCAAATCGAAATCGTCTATGAAACCGTGAACGAATTTTAATCCGGTAAACCCGGACGATTTCGCAATTCCGCTGCACAGTTCGACGAGTTGTTTTTTAGTGTCAACGCCCGTAACTTCTGCCTCAATCCCGCGTTCATTTTTGAAATAATCGTAAGTCGCAAAAGTCAGATAACCCTTGCCCGAACCCATATCAACGATCTTTATTTTCTTCTCATCTTTTAGCAGCGAATCGTCAAAAAGATTGCCTAAAGTTTCGACAAATTTATTTATCTGCTTCCATTTTTTCTGCTGTTTCGCTCTTATTTCGCCGTCATCGGTCGTTATTCCGAGAGCCTTTAAATAAAACGAATTCGGATCAATAAGCCTTTTCTTTTTGCGGTTGTGGTCAATTTCGGGTTTTCCTTTAAACGTCGGTTTCGCCATATTCAAACGTGAACGACCTTTTTTGCCGATGTCCAACTGAAAATCATTTTGCGTCGTAAAAAGATGTCCCGAATAAAAATCTTTTCCCAAAATTTCGCGTATAATTTTCAAGCCTTCGTTAAAACTGAAATTCTTAACCGTGTCGCGTATGTCATAACGATAAAGGAAAAAAAGCCGCACGCCCTTTTTAGTTTTTATCAAACGCACAAGCAGTTTTTGCAGATGTTCGTCAACGCCTTTATAATTACCCAAGGTCATTTTTACAAAAGTTTCTTCGTGCAGACTAGCAGCAAGTTCATTTATAAATTTTTCGATATTTTCAACTGACATAATTAGAAATTAAAAGATTAACAAAATATGAACACAGATAAAAATTCAATCAACAAAGACGACTTTTTAAAGGACGTTTTGTTTATTTTACGCGAAACATTTGAAGGTTCGCCGGAAGGCGAAGGAAGTGCGTATCTCGATAATGGAGTCGGTGTTTTCAACACTTTGGAAAAGATCACAGCCGAAGCCGCTTCAACCGAAAACGGCTCGACAACCATCGCCGCCCACACAGCACACGCGAAATTTTATCTCGACAGGCTTTGCGAATTTATCGAAGGCAGAACGGAAAAAGTAAATTGGGAACAAAGCTGGCTGATCGAAGACGTAACCGCCGAAGAATGGCAAACTCTCCGCGAAGGAATGAAAACTTCTTATGAAAATATCCTGAAATGTTTCGCCAAAATCGAGATATGGAATCAAGACAACATCGGCGATTCAATCGCAATAATCGCCCACACAGCGTATCATTTAGGAGCAATTCGGCAGATTATGAAAGGTTGAAAGTGAAAAAGGAGAAATGTGAAAAAGTTTAGGAATCCGTATGATAAACGGCTGAGGTTGTTATAAGAATGGCTTCTTCCCAGAGATTTTCAAGCAGAAATGTTTTTAAGTCGGCACAATAATCTAAAACCATTTCGCGTTCAGTAAGGTCGTCCCAGTTCATAGGGAAATCACAATAAACGATACTTACTCGGTCATTAATAATTTCATTGTCGGTTGATAAATAATATCCGCTAATATTTTCTAAAACAGAACAACCGCCACGCAAACGGGCAAATTCTTCTGTTACCCAAGTGAGAGTTTCCTGATAAGCTATTTCGTAAACGATGGGAATATAAACTTCAACTCTGATTTTCGGTGCGAATCTCGGCAAGGCGTTCT
>JBGTKR010000054.1:0-6198 GCA_041744535.1 Pyrinomonadaceae bacterium | reverse complement strand
GCGACATTTAATTCGTCCGTCGTCGTATAATTAAATCCGTTTGAAAGATCAATATAACCGATGCCCGGACTCAGCAGATACGCATCGGGAATAGAAGGCTGCGGGACACGATTTCTTCGCAAGGGAACGATCAGAGGTTTTGTATTATCTGCTCTTTCGATCTTTAAGCGAACCGTCGTTCCCTTCGCACCGCGAACTTTATTTCTCACATAAACCGAAGATTTTCCGCTGACATTTTCGCCGTCAACTTCAATTATTTTATCTCCGAAACGCAGGTTTGAACGAAACGCCGGAGAATTCGGAAAGGTCGAGGTTACGAAGGTTTCAAATTTTCCATCCATTTCAAAATTTGCAATCGTCGCCCCGATGCCGAAATATTCGCTGTTCTGATCGCTCAATAATTCATTAAACTCCGCCGAATCGAAATAATTTGAATGCGGATCGAGCGTATGCAGCATCGAGGTGATCGCGGATTTTGTCAGATCATTATAATCTACCGAATTTGAATCAACATAATTTTGCTTGATAAGTTCAAAGGCTTCCTGAAAATCATCGGCAAGCGTTTTGCGGTCGGGGGGGACTTTTTCCGTCGGTAAACCCGAATTCGTATGAGAAGTAGAAGCGGAAAACGATTTGCCCTGACTGATTCTGAACGGATCGGTTTTCGGCATTTGCGAAATGGATTCGGTTTCTTTCTGAGCAAATAAAACGCCGCCGCAGATCGCCATAATAAATAATGAGATAAAAAACTTTCGCATAAAAAGACTTCTCCCGAAACAATAAAGCTTTGCTGCGGAAAATCTAAAGAAATTGGTGTATGTCCGAAATGATACAAAACACAAAATCCTTTAGCAAGAAAACAAAATGCTTTATCGCCTGCTGTTTCTAATTTGTTTATGTGAGTGGAAAGTTTTAATAAATATAAAATTCCAAGTATTTATTTTTGTTTTTTGAGATAGATTGATTTAGTCTTAGATAATCGCATTCAAGATTTAAGTTTTTAAGATTCAAAATTTAAAAATATGTAATGTCCGAGATGAACGAACAAAATATCGAGAACAAACTGCGGCAGGTGATCGAAACCGTGGATGTGGCAAATTCGCTGACCGCACCTTTGACGGATACCATCGTCAATTTGCTGGAAAGTTCTTCGGCTCTGATGAATTCCGAGGAAGCCTCCGTTTTGATAAGGGATGGAAACGAAGGCGATCTGTGTTTTCTATGTGCCATCGGGCAGGTTGCCGATCAGTTAGAGGGATTAAAAGTTCCTGCCGGAAAGGGAATCGCCGGGTTTGTTTTTTCATCCGGTCAGCCTTTGACGATCACCGATGTCGAAGGAGAGCAGAGTTTTTACGCCGAGGTTGATAAAAAAACCGGATTTTCAACCCGCACGATTCTGGCAACTCCGCTTATTTATAAAGGAGATGTGATCGGAGTTCTCGAATACATAAACCGCATCGGCGAACCTCCCTTTGAACCTTTTACGCCCGAAGAAATGGATACCGCCGCTCTTTATGCGGATGCGGTTGCCGGAATTGTCAATGCTTACGAATCGGCAAAATTATTTAAGGATTTGAGCAAAAGAATTCTTTCAAACGAGAAAACCTCCGAAATTACCGAGATCAGAAAATGGCTTGATGAATTAAGAGATACGAACCGCCACAAGGAAATGATTGATCTGGCTGTTTTAATTCGTGAGATCACAAATCGCGGCGATGCCGAAAGAGTTTTATGCAGAGAGATTCTGGAATCATTCGTTAATTACAAAAATAACGATTTGGATTATAAATTCAGCCATTTATAAAAGCGTTTTGCCCGAAAGTAAATTAAATTTTAATAATATGAGCGATTTTCCAACTTCCTTTTCAAATGAAATGATCGAAGCAAAGGGACGGTTTCCACTTAATGCGGAATGGAAGTCCCGGACGGGGAAAGGTGTGAGAATTGCGATAATTGACAGCGGAATTGATAAGAATCATCAGGATTTAAAGGAGAAAATTGATAAAACATTTGAAGCGAAGCAGGTTGATAAAAAAGTAGTTTTTGAAGAAACCGAATCGGGCGATTCCGCCGGACACGGAACGGCGTGTGCCGGAATTATCAGTATGATCGCTCCCGATGCCGCAATTTCAGGCATAAAAGTTTTGGGAAGCGGAGGTTTAGGCGACGGACACGCATTTCTGGCTGGACTGGAATTTGCCATCAATCAAAAATTCGACATCATCAACCTGAGTTTGGGAACGACTAAGCCGCAGTTCGCCACGCCCTTGCACGATCTGCTCGACAGGGCTTATCACGCCGGATGCGTGGTCGTGGCGGCGGCAAATAATTTTCCGCAGCCGAGTTTTCCGTCGGTTTTTTCTTCGTCTTTGATCTCGGTCAGCAAAAGCAGCGAAACCGACCACTTAAAATTCGGCTTCAAATACGGCGAGATTATCGAATTAACCGCTCCGGGAGTAAACGTCAGAACCGCCTGGCTCAATAATGAACACCGAATACTTACGGGAAACAGCTTTGCCTGTCCGCACATTGTCGGAATAATCGCTTTGCTGCTTGAACAATACCCGAATCTGACTCCGTTTGAAGTAAAATCGGCGTTGTATTCGATTGCTTTGGAAAATGATAAATTAAAGGAAACCTCGTAAGCGGAATTTTTCATCTTTATTCTTACTTCTTTGCATTTACATTTATAAAATGCTTTCATTATATTTCATTATTTAGTTGTGGGGTTACGGAAATCTTATGAACCTAAAAATTAATTCAGCCATTGTATCAATGCTTATTTTATCGGTTTTTTCGATGAGCATCTTTGCACAAAAATCAAACAATATGGGAAAAAATACTTCAACGGATTTTAAATTGAAACCGTTAAATATCGAACAATATCAACTCGATAACGGTCTGCGTGTCGTTTTAAATAAAGACGATTCGATTCCGGTCGTTACGGTTGCCGTCTATTATGATGTCGGCTCACGGAATGAAAAAGAAGGTCGTACGGGTTTCGCACATCTTTTTGAACATATGATGTTTCAGGGTTCGGAAAATGTAGGTAAAGCCGAGCATTTTCAATATGTCAATAAAGCCGGCGGAACAATGAACGGAACGACCAGTTCGGAACGCACCAATTATTTTGAAACGCTTCCGGCAAACCAATTACCGACGGGACTCTGGCTCGAATCCGACCGGATGCGTTCCTTGAAGGTTACGGAGGAAAATCTCGTCAATCAAAGAAATGCGGTGCAGGAAGAAAAGCGTCTGAACTACGATAATCGTCCCTACGGAGAGGTTTTTAATATTCTGACCGATATGGTTTTCAAGAATTTTTCCAATTCGCATTCGACCATCGGTTCGATGGCTGACTTGGATGCGGCGACGGTCAAGGATGTTCAGGAATTTTTCAGAATTTATTACGCTCCGAACAACGCCGTTCTGGTAATTTCGGGAGCATTCGATTCCAAGGAAGCAAAGGATTTGGTTAAAAAATACTTTGCGACGATTCCGAAACAACCCGCTCCGCCGAAAATTGATGTTGCCGAACCGACGGAAGTTGAAGAAAAATATAAAAAATACGAAGACAAACTCGCACCGTTTCCGGCATTTTTGATGGGTTGGAAAACTCCCGCCAGAGGAACGCGGGATTTTAACGCTTTGGAATTAGCCGGAAAACTTTTATACGACGGCGAAAGTTCAAGACTTTATCAGAAACTCGTTAAGGGCGATGAATCGGTTGTTCAATTATTCGGCATTACGGACGAAAGACGCGGACCTTCCTTGATTATGATCGGGGCGATTCCCAAGCCGGGCAAGGATGTCAGCCAAATTCGTCAGAAAATAGTTGATGAAATAAAGGACGTGGCAAAAAACGGTCCGACGGCTGAGGAGATGACGAAACTTCGCAATCAATTATTAAAGGACGAAGTTAACGCCCGTCAATCTTCGCTCAATCGGGCGATGGGACTTGCCGAATTTACACTTTATGACGGCGACCCGAATTTGATAAACACGAAAATAAACGACCTTTTAACAATTACGCCCGAACAGATCAGGCAAGCGGTTGATAAATACTTAAACACCGAAAACCGTGCCTTGCTCGATGTTGTTCCGGCAAACACAAAATAAGTTAAATGCTTTGAAAACTGGAGAAAATAAAAATGAAAATATTTGTGAAATTAACTGTATTTGGACTTTTGTTATCGGCATTTAGCTTTAGTCTTTCAGCACAAACTATGAATGAAAATTTTAGAAAAACACAACCCGAACCGTTAAAGCCGATTGCTTTTAACGTCCCGAAACCATTTGAAACCGAACTGAAAAACGGTTTGAAAATTGTCATTATCGAAGATAAAAGTCTGCCGCTGGTAAATTACAGACTGGCGTTTCAGCAAGGCGACATAAATGATCCGGCGGATTCCATCGGCATAAATTCGGCGGTTGCGGATTTACTTAATGAAGGCACGAAAACACGCACCAGCAAACAGATCGCCGAGGAAATAGAACGGCTCGGAGCAAGCATCAGCACCAGTTCTTCGTCGGATAATACGGTCATTTCCGCCTCGACGCTTTCGCTTTACAGTTCCGACGTTTTGAAACTGATCGCGGATATGGTTTTAAATCCCGTATTTCCCGAAAATGAAGTAAATCTGTATAAATCCAACGCAATAGATAACTTAAAATTCGAGCGTTCCGATGCCGGATTTCTTGCCGATGAGCAAATAAACAAAATAATTTACGGCGACCATCCGTATTCGATCACTTCACCGACGGCGGAAAACATAAAAAGTTTGAATCGGGTGAAATTGATCGAGTATCAGAAAAACAATTTTACTCCGAATCGGGTAATTTTGATTGCCGTCGGTAATGTTGACCGCAAGGAATTTCTGAAAAATGTCGAAGATTTATTCGGTAAATGGGAAAGCAAACCGATTTCGAAGGTAAAATTTGCGACACCGCCGGAAAGAAAGGAAAAAACGATCACAATTGTTGATCGTCCCGGTTCGGTTCAATCGAATATCGTTTTGTCCAATTTAGCAATAGATTATTCGAGTCCCGATTATTTTCCCGTTTTGGTTATGAATCAGGTTCTCGGCGGCGGAGCGTCTGCACGTTTGTTTTTGAATCTGCGTGAAGATAAAAGCTATACATACGGTGCATATTCTCGTTTTAATACAAAACGTCTTGCCGGAGATTTTGAGGCGACATCCGAAGTTCGAACGCCCGTAACGGGTGATGCTTTGAAGGAGTTTTTCTATGAATTAGACCGCATCCGCAAAGACGATGTTGACAATTCCGAATTACAGGATGCAAAAAATTATCTGACAGGAACTTTCCCGATCCGTGCCGAAACCCAAGGCGGTTTGACGAATTTGATTTTGACACAGCAATTATACGGTCTTCCGGTTGATTATCTGCAAACATACCGCGACAGGATCAACGCGGTAACACCGGCGGATGTTAAGCGTGTGGCAAATAAATATCTGCAGCCCGAAAAAGTTGCGATGGTCATTGTCGGCGATGCGGACGAAATTCTGCCGCAGGTCAAACCCTATGCCGAAAAGATAAATATTGTTGACACCGAAGGAACTTCACAAAAATTAGATAATTACGGCAAAGCATCCGGCGTAGAAACTGCAAACATCGCCGGAAAATGGAATTTAACGATTGAAATTCCCGGACAGGAATTGCCGCTGACGGTTACTTTCAAGCAGGACGGCGAAAATGTTTCGGGCGAACTGAGTTCAGCACTCGGCGGCGGCGAAATCTCAGGCGGTAAGATCAAAGGAAATAAAATAAACGCCGTTGCAAAAACAAATGTGCAGGGGCAGGATATTGAACTAACCATCAACGGAACGGTTGACGGCGATTCGATTAAGGGAACGATCTCCATTCCGATCTCTCCCCAACCGCTTCCATTTAGCGGAAGCAGAGCAAATTAAAACTCAAGTAAATTGAATAAAACAAAAACGGCAATTAGTTTTTCTAATTGCCGTTTTTTCCTGTTGAATTGTTGAATTATTTTTGTAAACTCAAACCCGTTCCGCGTGGAAAACTACCAATGGTTATCGGTAGTTTTCCATCAAAATTGTTTTTTCCCGCCAAAGCATTCGCCGCTGCCCTTTGAAGCGAACTCATATCGCCGTAAGCGACTACATAATTTTTCATTTCGGGAAAACCAAGGATCAAATAAGGATTTCCAAACGC
>JBGTKR010000053.1:0-3221 GCA_041744535.1 Pyrinomonadaceae bacterium | reverse complement strand
AATGTTTTTCGCTTTGATCGTCGGGATTGCGATAACGCTTCTTCCCGCACCCGTTTCCGCACCGTTTGTCGGGTTTATGGAAGCGGTTTTCGAGATCACGGCGAAGATCATTGATATGGTGATGAAATTCGCACCGTATGCCGTCGCGTGTTTATTGTTTAACAACATTGCTTTATTCGGACTCGATTTACTGCAATCGCTGGCGTGGTTCGTTTTTACCGTTTTGCTCGGACTCTCAATTCATTTCTTCGGAACATATTCATTGTCAATTTATTTCCTTTCGGGAATGAATCCAATCGAATTTTTCAAGCGTGTCCGCACCGTAATTCTAACTGCATTTTCAACAAGTTCTTCAAATGCGACTTTGCCGACTGCTTTGCGGGTTTCGGAAGAAAATCTGGGCGTGCCGAAAGATATTAACAGTTTTGTTCTGACCGTCGGAGCAACCGCCAACCAAAACGGAACGGCACTTTATGAAGGCGTAACGGTTTTGTTTCTGGCACAACTTGCAGGTATCGAATTGACTTTGGGAATCCAGTTGATGGTTGTCTATCTGGCAATCTTGGGCGGCATCGGAACTGCCGGCGTTCCATCGGGTTCGATTCCTTTTATCATCGGAATTCTCGCAATGATCGGTGTCAATCCGGCACTCATCGCCATCATTATCGGTGTGGACAGACTGCTCGATATGTGCCGCACGACGCTCAATGTCGTCGGCGATATTACGGCGGCAACTTACGTGGCAAAATCCGAGGGCTACGATCTGCTGAAACATAAACCGAAAGGCGAAATGCTCTGATGATTTTCGTCGGAACGCAGGCGACCCGCCTGCAATGAGTGCTTTTAGCACGAAAGTAAAGACGGTAAACTTTATGGATAAAATGAAACTTTAAAGGTGAAAAACTTTGCTTGAATGCTTTCGCGTCCATTGCCTGCGGGTCGCAGGCGTTCTGACATTGCAAAAATTTATGTCATTTGAGATTTATCTGTTAAAATTGTTGTGCAATAATTTGTCCGGCAATTTTAACTCTTTGGAAGGAAATTTCTATGAATACACAATTTAAACCCGAACCGCGACGGTTTCGTTTCAGCGTTGACGAGTATTACAAAATGATCGAGCAGGGCATTCTCAAAAATTATGAGAAATCGGAGATCATTGATGGAGAACTAATTGAAAAAATGCCCATAGGAGATAAACACGGTTATATTGTTGATCGGCTAAACCGATTTTTTATTAAAAATGTTTCTGACGATATTGTTGTCAGAATTCAAAATCCCTTACGTTTATCGGATTTTCACGAACCCGAACCCGACATCGTTTTGGCGGATTTAACAAAATATGACGGCAAACGGCATCCGCGTCCCGCAGAAACTTTGATTGTTGTCGAAGTTTCCGATTCGACTTTGAAATATGATCGTGAAGATAAATTACCGCTTTACGGCGAGGCGAAAATCCCGGAAGTGTGGATTGTAAATATACCGAGCAGTATCGTTGAAGTTCACCAAAAACCGAATGTTGGAGTTTATCAATTGGTCAATATCTACAAGCAAGGGGAAAATGTGCAGTCAAGTATTTTGCCCGATCTGTCAATTTCCGTAGATGAAA
The DNA here is from genome assembly GCA_041744535.1 of Pyrinomonadaceae bacterium. GTDB lineage: Bacteria > Acidobacteriota > Blastocatellia > Pyrinomonadales > Pyrinomonadaceae > Aridibacter. The sequence goes on along the minus strand of JBGTKR010000053.1, from coordinate 1,615 downwards.
TTTTAAGCTAGAAAAAGGGAGAGAAAAATATGTTTCCGATAGGTGATGATAATTCGGATTTGGTCATAACACCGTATGTCAATTATGCGTTTATTGCGATAAATGTTCTGGTGTTCGTGTTTTTGCAGGGACTCGGCGGGAATGAAACTTTTACTTACGCATTTTCGCTCGTGCCGAAGGAAATTACGACGGGCATTGATCTCGTCGGTCCGCAGTCAATTACGGTCGGTGAACAGACGGCACAGATAATGCACCAGAATACGCCTCTGCCCGTCTATTTTAATTTTATCAGTTCGATGTTTATGCACGGCGGTTTCGGACATCTTTTCGGGAATATGCTGTTTTTGTGGATCTTCGGCGACAACATCGAAAATCTCATCGGACATTTTCGCTATATCGCATTTTACTTGATCTGCGGAATCGCCGCCGCACTTGCCCAAGTCGTTTTAGGTCCTGATTCGATAATCCCGATGCTCGGAGCTTCCGGTGCAATTTCCGGTGTTCTCGGCGGTTATATGCTTCTTTTCCCGAAACGAAAAGTGCGAGCCTTGATCCTGAGAATGTATACGACAGTTCCCGCTTATGTCGCTTTAGGACTCTGGATCGGTTATCAGATAGTCTTAGGTTATTTGACACCTTCGGGAACGGGCGGAGTCGCTTATTACGCACACATCGGCGGGTTTATTGCGGGTGTGGCTTTAATTAAACTTTTTGCCATCGGAAAATCACCAAAAGTTATGGAAAAAGTTTAGTTTGTTTTCCGATTTAAAAAATAATTTATGAAGTATCTGATTTTATTGACCGTTTTTCTTTTGTTTGCTTCAAATGTAAATGCTCAATGGCAAAAAATGGATGTCAAAACCGATGCGGGTTTTCGCGGGCTTGATGTCGTCGGCGAAAATGTAATTTGGGCTTCGGGAACAGGCGGAACATTTATACGCACGGTTGACGGCGGAAAATCTTGGAAAGTCGGAACTGTCAAAGGTGCGGAAAAACTGGATTTCCGCGACATTGAAGCGTTTGATAAAAATACGGCTTATGTTTTAAGCATCGGCAACGGCGAAAGTTCGCGGATTTATAAAACGACGGATGGCGGCGAAAACTGGAAACTGCAATTTAAGAATACGGACGAAAAAGCATTTTTCGATTCGATAGCATTTTGGGACGAGAAAACCGGAATGGCAATGAGCGATCCGGTTGACGGGAAATATGTTTTGTATCGCACGACCGACGGCGAGAATTGGACAAAAGTTTCAACGGAAAATATGCCGTCCGTAAAGGAAGGCGAAGCCGCCTTTGCCGCCAGCGGAACTTGCATAATTACGGAAGGCAAAAAACGCATCTGGCTGATCACGGGCGGAATGGACGCGAGAGTTTTCTATTCGAGCAATCGCGGAAAATCGTGGAAGGTTTACGACACGCCGATTGTCAACGGAACGGCGGGAAGCGGAATTTTTTCGATTGATATGTTTAATAAACCTGAGTCTTGAGTTGAAAATTATGTAATCTCCAAAAAATGAGTAGAATGATTGTAGAAAAAAACAACTGCTCAAACAAAGGAGATTACACAATGTTAAGTATAGAAGAACAGCTAACTTTAGTCTATTGTCTGGTT
>JBGTKR010000052.1:0-2394 GCA_041744535.1 Pyrinomonadaceae bacterium | reverse complement strand
TTCATTTGTCCGACGACGAAATCGCAGACTTTGTGGAAAAATAACTTGTCAAAACCGAGATGCTCTCTGCCGTGATAGATCGCCCGCCGCATAATTTTGCGGAGGACATAATTTCTGCCTTCATTACCGGGCAAAATCCCGTCGGCAATCGCAAACGCTGTCGTCCGTGCGTGGTCGGCGATCACGCGACACGCAAATTGTTTCTGTTCGTCAAAATCTTCGTATAAACCCATAACTTAAATTACTCAAAAACCAAAATAAAAACTATCAAATATAATCATCTCACATTCGCCAACGGCGAAACTTTTGCTAGCGGCAGGTTGAAAAACCTGCCGACGCACGGGAAAAAATATTCCCAACGCCGAAGGTGTTGCATTAAATAATCATTATCACAAATCAGAATGCAATACTTACGGCATTGTGTTTAATTGTCAAATTCAACGGCAGGTTAAAAAACCTCCGACTAAATAAAACCGAAATACGCAACGCCGTAGTATTGCATTAAACACAATATCAACGAAATACCTTCGGCATTTGTTGTGGTGTTCACCAATGTCCGTAGGTTTTCAAAAAACCTACGGCTAACAAAAACATCGCTTTCAGCGAATTTCCAATTTTTAATCTAAAAAATATCTCTCGTCAAAATCCATTTCGTATCGTTTCAAAAACTTTTTGTATTCGTCATCAAAACTTTCTTTTTTGTGATGCTGTTTTTGTTTGGCGATGTAATCTTTTACAATATTAATCTGCAATTTGCTTACCGAAAACGCACCGAAGCCGCCTTGCCATTTGAAATTGCTGAACCTTGTGTCCTTTTGTTTTACCCATAAAGAACTTGCTCTTTTAACTTCCCGAACCAAATCGCTTAACGAAATTTTCTTTGATTGCAAGATCAACAAATGAACGTGATTTTCCGTTCCGTTGGCGGCGATCAAATTCGATTCGTGGTTTCGCAAAATTCCGCCGATGTATGCGAACAGTTCAGTTTCAATATCGGGTGAAATTAAATTTTCACGATTTTTTGTTGAGAAAACAACGTGAACAATAATTTCAACCAATGTTTGTGCCATATTATTTAATTTTTAACCGCCATTTGATTTATATAACTCACCTTACGCGGTGATTTGAACAGGGTTCATTTCCTGTAAAGTTTGAAATGCTGAATGTAGAGCATTGATATATAATTTGGTTTTCATTGCAAAATGATTTGTTTTTGTTTCTACTTTCAGCATTTCCAGTTTAATATATCCGCATAAAGCGGCGAAAAAATGATTCGTTTGCGTCGTCTCCGTTTGGGTTGGAGATTTCGTCAAACTGACATTTTGTTTTAATGATTTGTGATAAACTTCGACGTTCCATCGTTTTTGATAGATTGTCAGCATCCGGTCTCGACTAAGTGTTGTATCGCTTGAGATTAGATACTGAATACCAATTGAGCCATCTTCGTTTGTGAAGACTTGTTTAATCAACTTGCACGGAAAATCCACTGCTTCAAAGTAGATTTCCAGTTCGGCATTCGGCTCTATCTCAAGCGTTGAAACGGCTTGGAAGCGACCCGCTTTTTTATCTGCCAAACTAAGTGCGACCTTGCGATTGCCTTTGATTGGACAGATGACATCTTTTTCGCAGTCGTGTTTGATAAACATCAGGTTTTCTGCCGAAGCAAACCAAATGTCGAACAAGACATAGCGAAAAAGAACTTGATTTTTGACAGCTTGCCCAATCATTGAGCGTGCCATTTCATTTTTTGTGATCGGCGAACGGCGTTTGGTTTTCTTCTGCTTTTTATCAAAATACTCTTCGGTTTTAGCCACCAGTTCAAAGCCGAGCGGCAAAGAAATATCCTTGTTATGATAAAGCAGAGATACGAAGTTAATGCCCTTGACAGAGCGTTTTTTCGAGTGGTCGTAATGCCGGCAGATGATGTCGTTTTCATCCGTAAAAGGCTTTTCTTCGATTGAATCATCAATAATCAGAACGCCTTCGGATGAATTGATCTTGCGTTGAAACGGTTTGACGACCCGCCACAAATCCTTGCTCGTTTTCTTGTTTGAAGCAAGAAACCGAGTAACCTGATCGTGGCTGATCTCGCCATCCATCAAAGTGCTTAAACCAGTCGCCGTAGTCTGCGAAAATGATGCCAACAAGTAGTCTGAATAAATATCCAACATATTTTTCATAATGCCGGATATTTTATCTTTTTTTCAAATATCGCGTAAGGTGAGTTATATAAATTCAATGCCGTAGATATTATTTTGTAAAATATCGCACAATGTTGTGTGTTAAATGCAACACCTTCGGCGTTGGTTTGTTTGTTTCATTTTCGGCAGGTTTTGCAACCTGCCGCTAGCAACAATATCGCTTTCAGCGATGTTAGTATCAAACTATTCAGCG
>JBGTKR010000051.1:0-3964 GCA_041744535.1 Pyrinomonadaceae bacterium | reverse complement strand
CAACTTTGGATGCTTTACGGGCGATACGAAAATTAAAATGCTTGACGGCAGCGAAAAGACTTTTGCCGAACTTGCTGAATTACCGAAGGATGAAATTTTTTATGTTTATTCGGTAAATAAAGAAGGCGAAATAGTTGTCGGTGAAGGTAGATTTTCGAGAATTACCAAGAAAAATGCTGAGTTTGTCGAGGTTGAACTTGATAACGGCAACAAAATCCGTTGCACCCCTGACCATAGATTTTTGTTGAAAAACGGAACTTATAAACAAGCGAAAGATTTAACAACGGAAGACAGTTTATTTGCGGGATATTTTGATAAAACTCCCGTTAAAGAAGGATTAAATGAATATCTGCAAATCTGGCAACCGAAAACTGAGAATTATGAATTTGTCCACGTTTTAGCCGATAAATTTAATGAGCAAAAAGGTTTGGCGAAAAAGTTCAAAGGTGCGTTTGTTCGGCATCATAAAAACTTTGACCGTTTTGATAATAATCCGGCAAATATTGTGAGAATGGATTTTCTTGAGCATTTGCATCTACACGCTGAACAGATTGGCGAACTTTGGAAAGATGAAGATTTCCGCAAGGCTCAAAGAGATGGCGTGAAAAAATACTACGCTGAAAATCCCGAAGTTTTAGACGAAAGACGTGAGCGTTTTGTTAAACAAAATAAAGACAAAGATTTTAGAAAGCAAAATGGTAAGAAAGTAAGCGAAAGTTTAAAACAAAGATTTGCTGAAAATCCCGAATTGCGTGAAGAAATTTCAAAACAAATGAAAGAACTTTGGGCGGATGAAGATTACCGTTTGAAGATGAGCGAAGCCTTGAAAGGCATTGAAAAGAAACCGGTTTCGGCAAAAGAGAAAAAGCGTGTGGCAAAAATTATTTCGGAAAAAAGCCGTTTGATGTGGCAAGATGATGAAAAGAGAAAAGAAATTTCGGAAGCGATTTCAAAGGCTTTATCGTCAAAAGAAGTTCGTGCGAAAATCAGCGAAAACTCAAAGAGTTTGTGGAAAGACCCGGAATACAGAGCGAAATATGCAGATGACCATTTTTCAAAAACGGCAAAAACTTTGTGGGCAAATCCTGAAACAAAAGAATTTCACAGCCAAAAAATCAAACAGCAAAGAGAAGATAAAGAATTTGTTGAAAATCAAAGTCGTGCAGTTACAAAATCTAATAAACGTCGTTTAGAAGATAATCCGAATATGATGTCGGATATGGCACAACTTTCGGCAAAATCTTTGAAGAAAAAATGGCAAGATGCTGATTATAAAAAGCAAGTTTTGAGAAAACGCTTTGCAAAATACGGTTCGCAACTGATTCGTGAATTCGGTGCGGATAATGTTACGCCGAAACTTTACACGGATCAGAGAAACGCAAATTGGATTCCACGAATTGAAAAAGTATCTGATTATTTTGACAGTTTTGATGAGTTCGTCCAAGTTTCCGCAAACTATAATCACCGTATTGTTTCAGTCAAATTTATTGACGAAAAAGCGGATGTTTATGACATCACGGTTGACGAGCATCACAACTTTTTATTGGCTAACGAAGTATTTGTCCATAACTCCGTAGATGGAGATTCTGCTGCGGCAATGCGCTACACAGAAGTTCGTATGGAGCGTTTGACGAATGCGATGCTCAATGACATCGAGAAGGAAACGGTTGATTTTCAAGCGAATTATGATGAGTCTTTATCTGAACCGATTGTTTTGCCGACTCGTGTGCCGACGTTGCTTATAAATGGTTCGGAAGGAATTGCGGTCGGGATGGCGACGAAGATTCCGCCGCATAATCTGACGGAAATTGTTGACGGGACGATTACTTTGCTGGATAATCCGGCGACGACGATTAAGGAATTAATCGAGATAATTCCGGGACCCGATTTTCCGACGGGCGGTTTTATATACGGGCGTGAGGAAATCCACAGAGCTTACAAAACCGGACGCGGGATTATCAAAATGCGGGCGAAAGCCGTGATTGACATCTTAGGCAACGGCAAGCGTGAACGCAATGCGATCATTATTACGGAAATTCCGTATCAGTTAAATAAAGCCAGACTTATTGAAAAAATTGCGGAACTCGTCAACAACAAACGGCTTGAAGGAATTTCGGAAATTCGGGACGAATCGAGTCGTGAAGGAATGCGTATCGTCATTGAATTAAAACGCGATTCCGTGCCGCAAGTTGTTCTGAATAAATTATTTAAACTGACGGCGTTGCAGAGTTCGTTCGGGATCATAATGATCGCAATTGTTGACGGACAGCCGAAAGTTTTGAATATCAAACAGATTCTCGAAGCATTTATCGAATTCAGACGCGAAGTCGTGCGTCGCCGGACGGAATACGAACTCAGGAAAGCACAGGCGAGGGCTCATATTCTGGAAGGTTTGAATAAAGCGATTGACGCACTCGATTATATAATTCCTTTGATTCGTAATTCGCGTTCCACCGATGAAGCAAAAACTTGGCTGACGGGCGATCTGGAAAAGGTCGGCGAAATTAAAAGATGGAACGGGATCAATGACGAAGATATTAAAACCTTTGTGCCGCAGATTCGGAAGGTCATTACGAGTCTGCAATTTACCGATATTCAGGCACAGGCGATCTTAGACTTGCAGCTTCGCCGTCTGTCGGCTTTGGAACGTCAGAAAATTCTCGATGAATATGAGGGAATCATCAAATTTATCGCCGAATTGGAAAACATTTTAAATAATGAAAAGGTTTTGCGGCAGGTTATCAAAGAGGAATTGCAGGAAGTCAGAGAAATGTATGGCGACGAAAGACGCACGGTTATTGTTGATGCGGGTGTTGAATTAAACATCGAAGATTTAATTCCCGACGAGGAAGTTGCGATCACGGTTACAAAAGCCGGCTACGTCAAACGCACGCCGATTGCGACCTATTCAAAACAGACACGCGGCGGCAAAGGACGTTTGGGGGCGACGGCGAAGGACGAGGATTTTGTCGAGTTTCTATTCACCGCGACAACGCACGATTATCTGATGGTTTTCACCGAAGACGGACAGGTTTACAAAGTCCGCGTCCACGAAATCCCCGAAGCTCTGCCGTCCGCACGTGGAAAAGCCATCGTCAATCTGGTGAGCATTCCGTCGGCAAGCCGACTCGTAACGGTTCTCGCCGTCAGAGATTTTACCGATGACAAATATCTGATGATGGTTACGAAAAAAGGCGTTATCAAAAAGACTGCACTTTCGGAATATCAAAACATCAGAGTCAACGGAATAAATGCGATAAACATTGACGACGATGATGAATTGCTTGAGATAATCGAAACCGACGGCAACAAGCATATTCTGATCGCCACGCACGAAGGAATGGCGATTCGCTTTGACGAAAAGGATGCCCGACCGATGGGCAGAGTCGCCCGCGGAACTCGCGGAATACGTTTGAAAAAGAACGATTTTGTTGTCGGCGTTTGTGCGATTGATGATGAAGAACAGAAAATTCTGACGATCTCCGAGCAAGGTTTCGGCAAACGAACCGCAGCAGGAAGTTATCGCTTAATAAAACGCGGCGGCAAAGGCGTGATAAATATGAAAACGACGGCGAAGACAGGAAAAGTCGTCGCATCGTTCCCGGTTGAAGACGATTCGGAAATAATGATAATCACCCAACAAGCCAAACTAATCCGCATCGGTGTCGAAAACGTCCGCGTAGTTGGACGCTCGACACAAGGCGTGATGCTTATCCGCACAAACAAAGATGACCTCGTAACGAGTGCATCGCTTTTAGATGTTGCGGAAGATGAGGAAAATGGCAGTGCCGAACCTGACAACGACGAATAACTAAGAAGCTGTTTGAAAACTCTTTTCTATTCGCTGAAAGCGAAATTTTCGATAGCGTCGGGTTGAGCCTTTGGCTTACCCGACGTGAGTTAGGGAAAGTTTTCCGACGCTGTAAGTGTCGCATTTGTCGCGGTTTAATGGCTCACTTTCAGC
>JBGTKR010000050.1:0-1575 GCA_041744535.1 Pyrinomonadaceae bacterium | reverse complement strand
AATGGGCAAAGAAGTCGAATACACTTATGAAGCAAACCCCGGCGAAGTCTGGGAAGAAGACGAATTTTGGATAGAACTCTCGTGGCGAATTGATCCCGACGGAAGTCTCGGAGTCCGCAAACATTTCAACTCGCCGTATCGCAAAGGCGAAAAAATCACGATTGACGAGTATTACCGATACATTTTTGAAAACGTCAAAGGCTTGCCCGAAAAAGCCGCCGAAGAAGACCTAACACCGCTCGATTATATGCGGAAATACGGTGCTTTCGAGGTCGAATCTTCGACTTATAATATTCATATGGAGCCGCTTTCCGATGATGAACTGGAAGGAACGGAAGTTGATTCGGCGACATTTATGGTTCACCGCGAAGGCAAAAATGTCGGCGTAATGATTGACGGTGTTGCCCGCCGTGGTTTTCACACGCCTTCCGGCAAACAGGAATTATTTTCGCAAACATTGGTTGATTGGAAATGGGGAGAATACAAATATCCGACCTACATCAAATCGCATATTCACCGCGAAAATCTCGACGCTTCAAAAAATGAGATCGTTCTCGTCCCGACATTTCGCCTGCCGACGCTGATTCACTCACGTTCGGGAAATGCCAAATGGCTCGCTGAAATTGCTCATCGCAATCCGCTCTGGGTTTCGGTCGAAGACGGCGAACGCTGGGGAATCAAAACAAACGACCTCGTCCGCATCAACACCGACATCGGCTATTTCGTCAACAAAGCGTGGGTCACGGAAGGAATGAAACCCGGCGTTGTCGCCTGTTCGCACCATCTCGGACGCTGGAGAAGACAGCAAGACGCAACAGCAAATCGTTGGGCATTAAACCAAGTTACGATCGAAAAAGACGACAAAGGAAGTTACAAAATGCGTGTCGTTGACGGCATCCGTCCGTCCAAAACCGACGATCCCGACACTTCCCGCATATTCTGGTCAGATGGCGGAGTCCACCAAAACATAACCTTCCCCGTCCACCCCGACCCGATCTCTGGAATGCACTGCTGGCACCAAAAAGTCCGCATCGAACACGCCCACGCGGGCGACAAATACGGCGATGTATTCGTGGACACAAACAAATCCCTCGAAGTTTACAAAGAATGGCTCGCAATGACGAGACCTGCACCAGGACCAAACGGCTTACGAAGACCACTCTGGATGAATCGTCCGCTGAGACCGATTGAGGAGACTTTTTATATTAAAGAATAAAAGGATGAGTTTTTCTATCAAAATAATTTGAAATATTTAAGATTTTATAGCTCGGATGTATCTGAATTTCCAATTTAAATAATTCTCAATAATTTTGAAGCCTATTAATTCAATATTTCTGACAAACTCATCTACATTTTTTATATGAGATTCGTTTTCATAAATCCATAATTGACCATCTAATTTTAGGACTCTAAATGCTTCTGTTAAATAATCATCTGAATTTAAGCCCATTAATGAAAGATTAAAAATGGCAATATCCAATTCAGAATCTGACATTGGGACTTTTGAAATATCACACTCAGTTACATTTTCATCTATTGCGATGTAATCAAAACTGTGAATTGTATGTTTATCTG
>JBGTKR010000049.1:0-2017 GCA_041744535.1 Pyrinomonadaceae bacterium | reverse complement strand
AAGCGGTTCAAGGGAATGCGGTGAAAATTCCGCGACTGCCCACGCAACCGTGAGTTCAGTTATCAGTTATCAGTTATCAGTCAACAAAATGCTGATAACTGATAACTGATAACTGATAACTGATAAAGTCGGGAACTTTGTCCGTTTGCTTAAATTATTAACAACAAGACACTTCCCGCGTTGGGCGGGAGAGGAGATTTTAATGAAATTTATAAGTAGTTTATTTTTATTGTGTTTTTTAACTTTAAATAGTTTTTCACAGGAAACCGCAGATTTAAGCGGACGAGTTACACTTAATGAAAGACCTGAAACAGATGTGATTCTAACATTAATTTCACAAGACGATGAAACGGTAAAATTTACGACAAATACAAATGAGAACGGAGAGTTTTATTTTCAGAATATTCCGAGCGGAAAATATATTTTGAATGCAGTACTGGCAAATCCGTATGTTAGATCAGTTGGTATTTGGGCGAATCCTAAGAAAATTTCCCTCAAAAAAGGAAGTAACAGAACGTCGGTTGAAATGCAGTCAACTATGGGAATTATTCGTGAAACCGTAACGATTTCAGCCGACACGACACAACCGCTTTCCGAAGTTTCAAAAACGGTAAATGTAATAAATGATGAGGAAATTACGAATCGAAACGAGATAACTTTGACCGACACTTTGCGGACGATTCCGGGTTTTCGTGTTCAGCAGCTCGGCGGATTCGGGAAGACGGCAAGCATTAAAACCCGAGGACTCAGAAATCAGGATACGGCGATATTGATTGACGGGATTCGGTTTCGTGATCCGGCTTCGATAACGGGCGACGCTTCGGCGTTTTTGTCGGATTTTACGACGGCGAATATCGGTCGCGTGGAAGTTTTGCGTGGTTCGGGGAGTTCGGTTTACGGGACGAATGCGATTGGCGGCGTGGTTGATTTTCAAACGCCGACACCGCGACGCGAATTTAACGGAAGTTTTGCGAGCGAATACGGCGGACTCGGAATGACACGCTTTCGCGGCGATGTCGGAGCGGGAACTTCGGATGGGAAATTGGCGTTTACGACAGGATTTTCCAAAACGAGATTTACAAGAGGAATTGACGGCGAAGATGATGCCGACAATACGAATTTTCAAGGACGGGTTGATTATAATCCGTTTGCGAAAACGAATATTTCGGGCAGAATTTATTTGTCCGATGCGTTTGTGCGTCTGAATTCGAGTCCCGATACGTTGGGAAATTTGCCGACAATTACAAATATAATTAATGCCGATGAAGGCGTAAATTTCAGAGCGGATATAAACGATCCAGATAATTTTCAGCGGTCCGATTTTTTCAGCGGGCAACTTGCTTTGACACAAATTATTAATCCGAATCTGGTTTTTAAGGCGACTTATCAAGGTTTGAAAACTTCACGCGAAAATGAAAACGGCGGCTTAGGAATTGGCTTTCAACCGTTTGGCGGAACTCAGACGAGTATTTTCGACGGGCAGATTCATACGATCAACACGAAAGTTGATTGGAACACGAACCGTAATAATCTACTGACATTCGGTTACGAATTTGAACGTGAGATTTACGGCAATGAAGGAATTTCGCCTTCTGCGGCGGGAAACTTTTTCGCCGATGCAAAACAGACGAGCAACACATTTTTCGTGCAGGATTTGCTCGGATTGTTTAATGATAAATTGCAGCTCGCGGGCGGTTTTCGGATGCAGTTCTTTTCCCTCGATACGCCGGAATTCAGCGTCAACAATGCTCCTTATGCAAATTTAACGATTGACAATCCGCCGGTTTCCTACACATTTGATGGAGCGGCTTCGTATTACTTTGCAAAAACGGGAACAAAAATTCGCGGACACGTCGGCAACGGTTATCGCGTGCCATCGCTTTATGAACGGCTCGGAACTTTTTACAGTTCGTTTTCGCAAAATTTTATAGCTTTAGGCGATCCTAATTTAGAACCGGAACGCTCGATTGCTTTTGATGCGGGAATTGATCAGATTTTGGCAAAAGACCGAGTAAAA
>JBGTKR010000048.1:0-3741 GCA_041744535.1 Pyrinomonadaceae bacterium | reverse complement strand
TTACGGCAATCCGGGCGACCAGCCGGTGGCGGGCGACTGGGACGGCGACGGAATAGATTCATTGGGAATCTACCGCAGCGGAGTGTTCTACCTGCGAAATGCGAACACGACGGGATTTGCCGACATCGTATTCATCTTCGGTAATCCGGGCGACACACCGCTGGCAGGCAATTGGGACGGGCTGCCTTGACGGTCCTGAATTTTTGAAAAAGCGGAGAGCAAATCAAGTAATAAACTGTTGCTTGATTTGCTCTTTTTATTTGAGGTCTGTACTTTGTCGGCAATCATTTCACCGATTATAAAGCAAGAATCAGAGTTTTGAATTTGAAAAATCTCTGCATTAATATACTGATTTTAACCATTTACCTTTTCCTTCCGACTTATTAAAATCAAAATTATGAACGGAATAATTTTATTTGACGGAGTTTGCAATTTCTGTAACGGCTCGGTGAATTTTATTATCGAAAACGATTCGGCAGATCATTTTCGATTTACCCCTTTGCAATCGGAGATCGGTCAGGAACTTTTGGCAAAATATAATATAAATAAAGTTGATACGGATTCCGTCGTTTTGATCGAAAACGAAAAAGCATACACTCATTCAAACGCCGTATTAAAAATTGCTCAAAAGCTGGGCGGAATTTATTCAGCCGCATACGGTTTAATGATCGTCCCGAAATTCATACGCGATTTTTTCTATAAAACCTTTGCAAAATACCGCTATAAATTATTCGGCAAAAAAGATGTTTGTATGATGCCGACTCCCGAAATCAGACGGAAATTTTTGTGATATATTAGGACGCTAAAATACAATGAGCGAAAAATCCCGGAACAAAGAAAACTCATCGCCTCAAAATAAACCACGAAAAAAATTCGGCACATTCAGCGGTGTTTTTACACCGACTTTGCTGACAATCTTGGGCGTAATTTTGTATTTGCGTGAGGGAGCAGTTGTCGGCAATGCGGGACTTGTCGGGGCGATTTTGATTATTACGATTGCGTTTGGAATTTCCGCCTGCACGGCACTTTCGCTTTCGACGATTACGACAAATATCAGAATCGGTGCGGGCGGTGCTTATTCGGTGATTTCAAAATCCTTGGGTTTGGAAGTCGGCGGCGGGATCGGGATTCCTTTTTATCTTTCGCAAGGGTTGGCGACGGCGATGTATGTCATCGGTTTTCGTGAAGGCTGGCGACTTATTTTCCCCGAACATTCGCCGCTTCTGGTTGATTTTGCAACCTTCGGAGTTTTATTTGTCATCGCATTTATCAGTGCAAATCTCGCGTTTAAGATTCAGTATTTAATTCTTGCGATAATCCTTGTTTCGCTTGTCGCAATTTTCGGTTCGGTCTATTTTACTCCGTTTGAACACACGCCGACGCTTTGGGGAGATTTCAAAGGATTTCCCGAAAATAACTTTAACGGCACAAATTTTTGGTTTGTCTTTGCCGTATTTTTCCCGGCGGCAACCGGAATTATGGCGGGAGCAAATATGTCGGGCGATCTGGAAAGTCCGAAAAAAAGCGTCCCGTTCGGAACTTTGGCGGCAATCGGAGTCAGTTACGTGGTTTATATTGCCGTTGCCGTTTGGCTTTCGTTGGTCGCTTCGCCGCAGGAACTTGTCGAAAATTATACGATTGCGATTGACAGATCGGCGTGGCAGCCCGCCGTAATTGCGGGACTTCTCGGAGCGACGTTTTCATCCGGGCTTTCCTGTCTGGTCGGTGCTCCGCGAATTTTGCAGGCATTGGCAAGTCACGGCGTTACATTTTTTGCCGAAGAAAAACTTGCCGAACCCGGCTCAAACGGCGAACCTCGCAACGCACTTTTTTTCACCGGAGTAATCGTTTCAATCGCCCTGATGATGCGGGAATTAACCGCCGTTGCGGCAATGATTACGATGTTTTTACTGCTCACATATGCAGTTATTAACGCCGTCGTCTTAATCAAACAAAGTTTGGGTTTAATAAGTTTTCGCCCGACTTTTCGGATTCCGAAATTCGTTCCCGTCGTCGGAATGCTCGGCTGTCTGATCTCGATGTTTATCATCAACCCGATCTTCAGCGTTATCTCGATTATCGTTGTCATCGGACTATATTATTTCATACGCAAACGCGATCTGGACAAACCCTTCGGCGATGTCCGCAGCGGTTTGCTGATTTCCGTCACCGAATGGTGGGCGAGAAAAATCGCTCAACTTGCCAAACAAAAAGGTCGTGCGTGGAAACCGAATCTGCTGATTCCCATCGAAGATGCTCAAAATTTTCGCGGAAAATTCCGCATTTTATACGACATCGCCAATCCGAAAGGCTCGATCTATTTGATCGGTTTGGCGGATGATTTGGACGATTCGCCGCTCAGAGATGAATTGCCGAAGTTGATCGAATCGCTCAAAAAAGAAGACATTTTTGCATACTCGACAATTGTAAAATCCAGAGATTTCGGCGAAGATTTAATAACCACGATGCAGGTTATGAGCGGTTCATTCCTGCGACCGAATATAATTTTTCTGCCGCTGCTAACGGAAAATAATATTCAACGTGAAAAGGATTTATTAAAAATCATCAAACGTGCGAACGCCAACAATCTAGGCGTGATTCTTTTTGCCGAACATCCTAAAGCACGCCTCAGCCACAAGCATAAAATAAATGTTTGGGTGAGCGATCAACAACAAGATTGGGATGCGATGCGGGGCGAAAGTAACATTGATCTGGCACTGCTTCTGGCTTATCAGATACAGCAGAATTGGAAGGGTGAAATTACGGTTCTAACGGGAGTTCAAAATTCGGAAAACATCGAAATGGCGACAAATTCGCTTGAAGACCTGATCGAATATGCCCGCTTACAAAATGCGGGAATTGAAGTTTGTGAAGGTGATTTTGAAGAATGTCTGGAACAAGCCCGGCGAGCGGATCTGAATATTTTCGGTTTGCCCGACCAAATAGATTTTAAATTCATCCGCCGAATGGTTGAAAAAACAGGTTCGACCTGCATTTTTATACAGGATTCCGGCGACGAAGATGTATTGGCGTAAGAAAAATTGTAAAATATATTTATCAGAAATTTAGAAGTAAAAATAATTATTATGAAAGCAATTTATAACGGAAAGGTTATCGCCGAAAGTGATAAAACGGTTGTCGTCGAAGGAAACCATTATTTCCCCGCCGATTCAATCAAAAAAGAATACTTTGAAGAAACCGACACAAACACGGTCTGCGGCTGGAAAGGAACGGCAAACTATTACACGATAAATGTTGACGACGAGAAAAATGTTGATGCCGCTTGGTATTACGCAGATGCAAAAGACGAAGCGAAAAACATCGAAAATTATGTGGCGTTTTGGAAAGGCGTTGAAATAAGTGAGAGGTGAAAGGTGAGAGGTGAGAAATACTTTTTTTGATTTTTCACTTCTCACTTATTACCTCTCACTTCAAAAACTATGTTTTCAACGGAAACTCTACAATTTAACAAACTTCTCTCGCTTATCGCCAAGAATGCACAAACGCCGATGGGTGAAAGTTTTGTGCTGGAAATGAAACCGTTGACGAGTCGTTTGCAGTTGGAAAAAGATTTGGCGGCGATTGCGGAAACTTTTGCGATAAAAAATGCAGATATTACTTGGCAATTTTCCGATCTGATTAACCCGACGGATGCCGTTGCACTTTTAAAGATTCGCAATTCTTCGCTCGAACCAACGATTTTGCGTGAACTTGCAAGGCTTTTATCGCAAGCGTTATTTG
>JBGTKR010000047.1:0-1971 GCA_041744535.1 Pyrinomonadaceae bacterium | reverse complement strand
AATTCTTCGTAAACTTTTTCGTGAATTATCAAACGCGACGAAGCCGTGCAGCGTTGACCGCTTGTGCCGAATGCTCCCCACAAAGAGCCTTCGACGGCGTTATTAATATCCGCGTCATCCATTATGATGATCGCGTTTTTGCCGCCCATTTCCAATGAAACGATCTTGTTATCTCTCGCACATTGTTCGGCGATAATTTTTCCCGTATCGGTTGAGCCTGTAAATGAAATCAAGCGGACATCATCGTGTTTGACAAGTGCTTCGCCCGCTTCCGTCGCACCGTTGACGAGATTAACAACACCTTTCGGAATTCCCGCTTCTTCGCACGCTTTGACGAGATTCAAAGATGAAAGGGGAACGTCTTCGCCGGATTTCAAAACAACCGTATTTCCGCAGACGAGTGCCGGAATCAGTTTCCAAGATGGGATCGCCATTGGAAAATTAAACGGCGTAATGAGTCCGCAAATTCCGACGGGCTGACGCTCACACATCGCATATTTGTTCGGCATTTCGGCTTTCGTCGTAAAACCGTGAAGCCTTCGACCTTCGCCCGCCGTATAATATGTGCAGTCAATCGCTTCCTGCACATCGCCGCCCGCCTCCGATAAAACTTTGCCCATCTCGCGTGTCATATCGCGTGTAAATTCTTCCTTGTTATCACGCAAAATCTCGCCTAAACGAAACAAGATTTCCGCCCGTTTCGGTGCCGGAGTTCTACGCCAGCGAGTCGCCGCTTCCTTTGCCGCTGCAACCGCCTTGTTCACATCTTCCTGATTTGATTTTGGAAAAAGTCCGACGATGTCATTCTTATCTGCCGGATTGATGTTTTCAAAAAATTCGCAGCTTGAGCTTTCAACCCATTCGCCGCCGATATAATTGTTATATTTTTTTGCCGATGTTTTTGTTTCTGCCATAATTTTGTCCATTAAAATTTAGTATGGAGGTATTCTAACCCGACTTTAAATGCGGCTCAATTCGGATAAATTAAAATCAATTTGGATTTTTAAGAAATCCAAAGGTTATCGAAGTAACAAAAAGCGTTTTGCCGGTGCAGATTAAAACTTTTTCCCTTGCGGCAATAACAATCTTATCTGACTAGAACCTATTTGTTCTAGAATACATAAACTTACTAATAACTTTCTAATAAATATCTCATCGAAAACAAAAGACATTTACCGACAAAATTTTTTATCGTGAAATTCAATCTAAGCAAACCTGCCGTAACTAAAAAACCTAAAGTTTTTAACAGAAATTATAATTTTAGTCAACGGGATGAAATTATAATTTTTACAAATAAAATGAGGAGAATTGAAATGGGAATAAGAGATAGTTTTAGATTTGAAGGAGAAAATGGAGATATACGAATAAGTAATGCTATATGGGCATTTACTCCGGGTGAATTAAAGGACAGTTGGTTGTCTGATACAGCCCCGAATGCAGATATGCTGACCAGACAAAGTGATAGTTTTGATTATTCACTAAAACGGGAAAAGAAAATGACGATTGCCGTGCCTAAATGGGTAAAAAATCTCAGCTACAATAAAGGTTTATATATGGAAAAATACATTATAAAATTTTTCAGTAAGACTGCCGGTTATAATGCTGTTCCATGGCGATCCATCGTTTTTTATCACGTTAAAATCCTAGATAATAAACCGAGAGATTTTAGCAGAATCCCGAATGGAGCTGAAGCTTCTTACTCGGAAGTCGTAATGAGTATTGGAAGCGGTCAAGACTTTAATTAATCGGCAATAAGCACTCCCACGATAATAAATTTTAGACAACATCAGTTGGCAGGTGCAGTCAGCAGTAAGTCAAGCCATTAATTATTGGTAGTGAACTAAAAGTAATGCTTTTGTATTTTGTCCCACAGGGACATTTGATAATAGCCGGGCGATTTATCGCTCGGAATATGTGTAATGATTTACAGTCCCACAGGGACGACTGAATAATCGGCAGCATCAATCGTCC
>JBGTKR010000046.1:0-7112 GCA_041744535.1 Pyrinomonadaceae bacterium | reverse complement strand
TTGCCCCGTGCTTTCATACAGAAAACCGTTGTGAAATATAAGTCCCTGCGTAAAAGCATCGGAATCGTGTTTATATTCCTTAACTATTTCGTAATCATAGGTCGGAACTGCGGCGGAATTTTCGGACGTTGAAACATTTGTTGTGTTATTCACGGGATTTGTATCGCCAACGGAATTCGGCGAACTTCCGTTACAGGAAAATAATAAAAGGGCAAATAGAATTAATATATAAAGACGCATAATTTTATGTTTAAGGTTTTAGGTTTTAGGGTTTAGAAGTTTTTAGGATTTCTTTACATAAAAAAACGGCAACCTAAAAACATATTTTCATAACAAAACCCCCCGATCTATTTTAAAGCACGCTCGATTGCTTTTCTGAAAGCAGCAGATGAAAGCGTGCGGATTTTATAACCGTTGACAAAAATGCTCGGCGTGCTGCTTACGCCGTAGCCGTTTCCGTCTTTCATATCTTTACGAATTTCTTCGGCAAACATTTTATCGGCAAAATCCTTTTCAAATTTTTTAACATCCAAACCCGCTTCCGCCGCATATTTTTTCAAAGATTCGACATCGAGCGAAGTGTTATTTTCATAAAGCAATTCCGTATATTCAAAAAATTTCCCCTGTTTGTTGGCGGCATTGGCGGCAAGGGCGGCATTAAAAGCGTTTTCGTGAACCTGCGTTAAGGGAAAATCGCGGACGACGAATTTTATTTTGTCGCCGTATTCGGCAATCACCTGTTTTAATATCGGATGAGTCGCGGCACACGCCGGACATTGAAAATCCGTAAACATTACGACCGTAACGGGAGCGTTTGCTTTTCCTTGAAACGGATCATCATCGGCGGAAATACTTTGCAGAAATGGCTGCGGTTCTTTGATAAAAATGTTCGCTTTATATTTTGTATAAAGTTTATTTCGCAGTTCGGTTTGCAGTTTTGCTTCTTCGGCGGGAGAAAAATTCTTCATTTTATTCTTGATTTCACGGGCGATATATTGGCTCGGCGGAATTCCCAAGGCTTGCGATTCAGCCAGTATCAAAGCCGAATCCATCGCCTGCTGCAACGAATCTATCGCTTGTTCGGCAACATTTGCTTCATATTCATAAAGTTCGAGAGCATTATTTCTTTCGTAATTTTTATTATCTATTTTGATCTCGCCGATAGTTACCAAAACATCGCCGGCTTTCAAATTAGGCGAAGTTACATTGTTTTCATATTTAACTTTGTATTTACTTTTTAACTGCGTGATAAATGCCAGCCACGTTTTTTGCTCGGCATCTTGTTTTAGAAAATTGATGATCTGCGGGCGAACTTCAGCCAGAGTTTTGTCGCCGATCTGAGCTTTATTGGCATCATAGACGGCTTTGATTTCCTCATTGCTGAAGGTTGCAGTCTTTTTTGTAACCTCTTTTGCGACGAGTTCTTCGGCAGAAATTCCTTGCCCGGCAGCTTCCAGATTCAAGAGCGTATCAACGATCTGCCTTTCAAGCAGAGTTTTACGAAGCTGAATATATTGACCCGGAGAATTTTCCCAAACCGGACGCACATTCGGGTCTAAATCGGCGGAAGTAAAATCCCGCCCGTTGGCAACGCCCAGAATGTTGCTCGTGCTTTGGGCAAAACCCGTAAAAGTAAAAATAAACAGTAAAACGATTATGCTAATAAATTTCATATAAATATTTCCAAAAGTTTTAAATGCTTTTGGCACTGGATTTACCGCTGAATTGCAAAAGGTTTTTCGGCACGCGAACAGCTTCTTTTTCAGTCGGTTCGCCGAAAATCTCCGAATGAAAAATCTTTGCTAAAATTTCCGCCCCGTCAACAACACGCGGTGCGGGACGCGAAAAATAACTCGTCGCATCCAACGCCCAGACTTCGCCGTTTTGAATCGCCGGAATTTCCCGCCAATTTTCGGGAAACATCGTGTTTTCTATCTGCCGCAAAATGTCTTCCGTATAATAACCGCACGGAACGAGAACGATTATCTCCGGCTTTGATTCAAAAATTTCCGTGTAAGTTGTCGCAACGCTTTTTTCGCCCGCATTGCCCATCAAACAATTTCCGCCCGCAATTTCCACTTGTTCCGGTGTCCAATGTCCGGGAGCAAACGGCGGTTCAAGCCATTCGAGCATAAATACTTTTGGGAATTTTCGATTTTCGATTTTCGATTTTCGATTGGTTTCTAGTTTTTCCTTAATTTGATCGAGGCGTTTTTGCAGGTTTTCTACGACTTCCACACCTTTTTCCGAAACTCCGCAGAGTTCGGCGACGGTTTTTATATTTTCAAAAATTTCGGTAATCGTATTCGGCTCAAGCGAAACAACTTTCGCATCCGCCGCATAAATTTTTGCCGCTTTTTGGACGGTTTTGTAACTGACCGCACAAACTTCGCAGAGTTCCTGCGTCAAAATAATATCGGGATTTAATTCCTGCAAAAGTTTCGCATCCAGATCGTAGATCGAACCGTGTCCGTCAAGTTGTGAACGAACCGCGTGGTCAATTTCCTTGCTCGACATCGTTTCGTGCGAAATGCGGCTTGCCGTTAAATGCGGTAAAGTTTTAACCGAAGCGGGAAAATCGCATTCGTGAGTGATGCCGACGAGATTTTCTTCCAATCCCAAAGCACAGACGATTTCGGTTGATGATGGCAGAAGCGAAGCGATGCGTAAATCTTTTTTCATTTTTAAATATATATGGAAAGCGAATTTTTCAATTTTATATCAAACCGTTTGACTGTTAAAATTGTAACAAAAAGGAGTTAAAAATGTCAGACAAAAAAGATTTGCGTTTTGCAGGAACGGTTGACCATTTGGCGGTCAAATGTGAAGACTTGAAAAAGGATGTCGAAGAATATAAACGCTTGGGTTTTTCGGTGGAAACGGTTTACGAAGATTGGGCGATGATGCGGGATGCAAAAGGTTTCGGCATCGCACTTCTTCCCCCGAATTCAAAACATCCGCCGCATATCGGTATGAAAGTTGATACGTTGGAGGAACTCGAAAAAGCCGCCGAAAAAGAAAAACGCCCGATAAAACCGCACCGTGACGGAACTTCATCGTTTTATACAAAAGGTATCGGCGGGCAGATCGTCGAGTTGATCTATTATCCTGAAAATTTCGGTGAATAAAAAAAGGTTGAACGATCAAGTTCAACCTTTTTATCTGAAATTTGAAATTTCAAATCTGAGATTTTCTTAAGCACTTGCCTGAGAAGAACTCGATTTTGAAACTTTTTCAACCATTTCCGCCGTTTTATTATCGGTTGATTTGATTGCAACATCGGCTTGTGCAACGATTCCGCAGCAACCGCCGTTGTCGTCAACGACTATAACCCGACGAATTTGTTTATCTTCCATCAAGTTACAGCAATCTTCCACGCTCGTGTCTTTTTTAACCGTTTCGACATTTGATGTCATCGCATCTTTAACCGTCAGATCGAGCGGATTTTTACCCGCCGCAACTGCTCTGAGAGCTATATCTCTATCTGTGATTACACCGACAGGCTTTTTATTTTCCTGACTTTCAACCACCGGAATACATCCGCAATCGTTATCCTTCATCATTTTCGCCGCTTCCTGCAAACTGCTGTCGCTTGTGCAGCAAGCCGGATTTTCCGTCATAATATCTTTAACATTCATAATAATTTTTTACTCCTTGATAATACTTTGATACATTTTTACAAAGAACTTGTATTGCTTTCATCCACAAACAAACTCTTTTTGCTAACATTATTAAAACCTGCAAAATCCGTTCCGAAGAATTTATTTGTTAAAATTAAAATCTATGAAAAAACTTTCACGCAAATTTTATGAACGCGAAGATGCTTTGCAGATTTCAAAGGATTTATTAGGCAAAATTCTTGTTGTTCCCGACGAAAACGGCGAAAGAGTTTCGGGAAAAATTGTTGAAACGGAAGCATATTTAGGCGAACCGGATAAAGCTGCACACGCTTACAAAAACCGCCGCACAAAACGCACCGAAATTCTTTTCGGGCGAGGCGGATTTGCGTATGTTTTTTTGATCTATGGAATGTATTATCAGCTAAATATTGCCGTCGGGAAAGAGGGAATTCCGTTTTGCGTTTTGGTTCGCGGCATCGAACCGCTTGAAGGAATCGGGATAATGCGTGAGCGTCGCGGGAAAATGAAGGACACAAATTTGACTTCGGGACCCGGAAAACTCTGCATCGCTTTCGGGATTGACAAAAGTTTCTACGGCGAAGACCTGCTCGGAAAAAGAATCCGGCTCGAAGAAGGCGATAAAATTCCAGAGAATGAAATCGATTCGGGAAAAAGAATCGGAATTGATTATGCTGAAGAATACGCCGAAATACCCTGGCGGTTTTGGGTGAAAAATAATCCGTTTGTCAGCCGATAATTTTCAAAGGCAGAAACCTGAATGTAAATGAAGGTGTCTTAATTGCTGCATTATTCAATAAAATCCGATGCCATCTGTCGTTGAGATAAATTATTGCTCATAATTATTCTGGCACAGCCGTTCCAGCGAAGGATCACATCATCATTTCCGGCGGGACGGATCGCTTCGGCTTTTTCAAACCAATCCATTGCCTGACGAAAAAGATTGTATGCCGTAGAACCCGATCCGGGCATCCCTTTGCTCAAAGTCGCTTTCGCACGCCGCTCATAGATAATTCCCGTGTAATAAGTTTGTTTATATTCATCACGAATGCGGGACAGATAATCTTTGATCTGTGAATCGCTGATCGTATAGCCTTTTGCAAAACGGTCGCTCATTGCCAGAACCAGTAAAATTAAAGCCTCTTGATTATCAGCATCAATTTCTAAAATATCGAGACAGATGCTCTCTGCCGCACCCGGTTCATTGAGCAAACGATAGTGTTTCGCTCTTTCGAGAGCGGCGGGAACAGCTTCTTCGTGTAATTTTTTCAGTTCAAACATAGTTGCTCCTTGGTTTTTATTTATAAAATACCACGAGTCATTTTTTACCTTTAAAAATTCGTAAAATTTTCTTGATCGGGTCATAAAATTCATCAACGACACGCTCTTTCAAAGGAATGATCGCATTGTCGGTGATCGTGATGTTTTCGGGGCAAACCTTTGTGCAGCATTTTGTAATATTGCACAAACCGATGTTGGATTCATCCTTTAAATCTTTCAAACGGTCTTCGGTGTCTAGCGGGTGCATTTCCAAAGCGGCGGCATAGACGAGAAATCTCGGACCGATAAATTCTTCGTGTTTGTGATGATCCCGCAGAACGTGGCAAACGTCCTGACACAAAAAGCATTCGATACATTTGCGAAATTCCTGCACGCGGTCAACATCTTCCTGCTGCATACGCCAAGTGCCGTCTTCGGCATCGGCAGGACGCGGTTTGAATTTTTTGATCTTCTTTTTGACCTCGTAATTCCACGAAACATCCGTTACTAAATCCCTCTTTAATGGAAAAGCGTGCATCGGTTCAACCGTAACGGGTTCTTCAATCGGAATGCTGTTGAGCCGCGTCATACACATCAATTTCGGCATCCCGTTAATTTCCGCCGAACACGAACCGCATTTTCCCGCCTTGCAATTCCAACGGCAAGCAAGGTCATTTGCTTGTTCAGCCTGAATTTGAAGCACCGCATCAAGCACAACCATTCCCTCGGAAATCTCGGTTGTATAATCTACAAAATCTCCGTTTTCTCTATCGCCTCGCCAAATTCTGAAGGTCGCTTGTTTCATTCTTTAATTTTACCTTTTGTCTTTTACCTTTTTACTTGTTTCTAGCCCATATCTTTAATAATCTGTTTGAGTTCGTCCCGCATTTCGGGAATATCTTCACGGGAAACTTGCATTTTTCCGTCCGAATCTTTGCTGACAACCGTATTAAATGTGCTGAATTCCTTTCGCTTTTCGGGATAGTCATCGCGGAATTGTGCTCCGCGGCTTTCTTGTCGCTCGACGGCGGAACGGGCGGTTGCTTCCGAAACTGTCAGGAGATTTGACAGATCGAGTGCCGTGTGCCAGCCCGGATTAAATTCTATATTTCCCGTAACGGAAACATTTTTTGCACGTTCCCGATATTCTTTAATGTTTTCAATCGCTTGCAGCATTTCGTCTTCGGTTCTGACGATTCCGACCAAATCCTGCATTGTGTCCTGCAGATCGCTTTGGATTTGATAGGGATTTTCGCCGCCGTTTTTATCAAATAATTTCAAAGCATTCGCTGCGATCTCGTCAGCGTCTTTTCCGCTTATGTTTCCATCGCCATTTTCTTTGGCAAATTTTGCCGCGTATTCTCCGGCACGTTTGCCGAAAACCAACAGATCGGAAAGCGAATTTCCGCCCAGGCGATTTGCACCGTGAAGTCCCGCCGCACATTCGCCCGCCGCAAAAAGTCCGGGAACATTGGACATTTGCGTGTCGGCATCAACCTTGATTCCGCCCATCACGTAATGCGTCGTCGGTCCGACTTCCATCGGAACTTGCGTAATATCAAGGTCGGCAAGCTGTTTGAATTGGTGATACATACTCGGAAGTTTTTTCTTGATGTGTTCTTCGGCATTCGGGAGCTTTTCTTTGATCCACGCAATATCGAGAAAAACTCCACCGTTCGGACTGCCTCGACCTTCTTTGACTTCACGCACAATACAGCGTGCAACGTGATCGCGTGTCAGGAGTTCGGGCGGACGGCGTGCGTTTTTGTCGCCTTGTGTGTAAATCCAACCTTCTTCGGGATTATCGGCGGTTTGATCTTTGTAAAGCGGCGGTATGTCATCAAACATAAATCGCTCGCCCTTATTATTTTTCAAAATTCCGCCTTCGCCGCGGACTCCTTCCGTTACGAGAATTCCTTTTACGCTCGGCGGATAAACCATTCCCGTCGGGTGAAATTGGACGAATTCCATATCAATCAATTTCGCTCCGGCGTGATACGCGAGCGAATGTCCGTCGCCCGTATATTCCCAACTGTTGCTCGTTACACGAAAAGCACGACCGATTCCGCCCGTCGCCAGAACAACGGCTTTTGCCTTATAAATGCTGAATCTTCCTCGTTCACGGTCATAAGCAAATGCTCCGACGACACGCTCGCCGTCTTTGAGCAAACCGATCACCGTGCATTCCATATAAACTTCGATGCCCTGATGAAT
>JBGTKR010000045.1:0-18639 GCA_041744535.1 Pyrinomonadaceae bacterium | reverse complement strand
GGGCAGAGGAACGGTGGCGACGGGAAGAATCGAGCGAGGGATCATCAAGGTCAATGAGGCGGTGGAGATCGTCGGGATCAAGGACACACAGAATTCGGTCTGCACGGGCGTGGAGATGTTCAAGAAACTGCTGGATGAAGGGGTGGCGGGCGATAATGTCGGACTGCTCTTGAGAGGAGTCGAGCGTTCAGCAATCGAGCGGGGACAGGTGATCGCCAAACCGGGGAGTATCACGCCGCACACGAAGTTCAAGGCGGAAGCATACGTTCTGACAAAAGAAGAAGGCGGCAGACACACACCGTTTTTCACGGGCTACAGACCGCAGTTTTATTTCAGGACGACGGATGTGACGGGAGTTGCAAATCTACCTGATGGAGTGGAGATGGTGATGCCGGGTGATAACATCGTGATGAACATCGAGTTGATTGCCCCGAT
The DNA here is from genome assembly GCA_041744535.1 of Pyrinomonadaceae bacterium. Taxonomy (GTDB): domain Bacteria; phylum Acidobacteriota; class Blastocatellia; order Pyrinomonadales; family Pyrinomonadaceae; genus Aridibacter. Next base: position 18,204 of record JBGTKR010000045.1, on the reverse strand, counting down.
AGCGATGGAGAAAGGCTTGCGGTTCGCCATCAGAGAAGGCGGACGGACGGTGGGAGCGGGAACAGTTACGGAAATACTAGAATAGAGAAGTAGTCAGCGAAGAAGCGGTCGGCGGTCAGCAGGAAAACAAAAAAAAGCTGATAGCTGACAGCTAATTACTGACAGCTAAAACGAGGAAAGAAGTTATGCCGCGTGATAACGTGATTTTACAATGCACAGAGTGTAAGGAACGCAATTACACAACGACGAAAAATAAAAAGAAAACTCCCGATAGATTGGAGTTCAAAAAATATTGCAGTCGTTGCCGTTGCCATACTTTACATAAGGAAAATAAATAATTGAGTGGAGAGTAATGAGTGGAGAGTGGAGAGATAAGAACAAGATTCTTGCTTTCCACTCTCCACTCTCCACTCTCCACTTCTAAACAAAGGGGCATAGTGTCAACGGTTAGCACGTCGGTCTCCAAAACCGAAAGTCCGGGTTCAAATCCTGGTGCCCCTGCCAGATTAATTTAAGGAGTTTAACAAATGGCGACATCTGACGCTATTGAGCATAAAAAAGAGAAGGAAGAGGCTGAAGGAGTCGCAGAATTTCTTCGCAAAACCCGTGCCGAATGGGACAAAACTACTTTTCCATCCTCAGAAGACGTAATTAATACGACGATTATCGTAGTTATCAGCGTTATATTCTTTACCATCTTCCTGTATTTAGCAGATTTGGGTTGGGTATTTCTTTTAGAGCAGTTAAAAAATCTGGTTAATTATATAGCCTAAATCCAAGGGAAATTAGATTATGAGGCAATGGTATTTTATACATACATATTCGGGTCACGAAAATAAGGTGGTCGAAAGTCTTAATGCCCGTATCCGTGATATGGAATTGAGCGAACTGATTACGGAAGTTTTATTACCGAAGGAAACCGTGGTCGAGATGCGTGGAAATAAACGCATCGAGTCAACCCGTATGTTTTATCCCGGATATGTATTGGTTGAAGTTGAATGCACGGAACAGGGAAGAATTCCCGATAATGTTTTTCACGCAATTAAATCAACTCCGAAAGTTACGGGATTTTTGGGCGGTAAAAACCCAACGCCTTTAACTCAGGAAGAAGTTGATCAGATCGTTCATAATGTTGAGGTTGCGGCGGAAAAACCGAAGCCGAAGTTTACATACAAGATCGGCGAAGTCGTCAGAATAAAATCGGGACCGTTTGCAAGTTTTACGGGAAAAGTAGAAGAAGTAAATGAAGATAAGGCAACATTAAAAGTTACAATAACAATTTTTGGACGCTCAACTCCATATGAACTTGATTTCTTAAGTGTAGAAAAAGTTACGTTTGCTGAAGAAGAATGATGATAATGAATAGTGGATAATTGATAGCGGATAATCAAAGATATTATCCATTATCCACTATTCATTATCCATTGATTATTATTATGGCTAAAAAGATACAAGGATACATAAAACTGCAAATTCCGGCTGGAAAAGCCAGCCCTGCTCCGCCAATCGGTCCGGCACTCGGACAACACGGCGTGAACATTATGGAATTTTGTAAAGCGTTCAATGCAAGAACTCAGGACGGCGACCCGGATTTGAAAGTTCCGGTTGTCATCACGGTTTTTGCAGACCGTTCGTTCATATTTGAAACAAAAACCGCACCGGCGGCGGATCTGCTTCGCAAGGCTTCGGGAATTCCGAAAGGTTCGGGCGAATCCAACCGCACAAAGGTCGGAACAATTTCGCGTGCGAAGATCAAAGAGATCGCCGAAATAAAAATGCCCGATTTGAATACGACAAATATCGAATCGGCAATGCGGACAATCGAAGGCACGGCGAAAAGTATGGGACTTACTATTGAATAGCAGTGGCAGAAGCAGTAGCAGTTAAGAATTATCTTTCGACTGCCGCCTGCTGCTGCCGTCTGCCAACTGATTAAAAGAGGGAGAAGAAAACACAAGAAACTTCGTTTGAACCTTGGAGAAAATAAAAATGGCTAAACACGGGAAAAAATATCGTGAGGCTTTTGAGAAAGTCGAGCAGGAAAAACGATATGCTTTGGCGGATGCGATCACTTTATTAAAGGATATTGCATTTGCGAATTTTGATGAAACGGTAGAACTGACGATGTGGCTCGGAGTTGATCCGCGAAAAGCCGATCAACTGGTTCGCGGAACAATTGTTCTGCCGAACGGTTTGGGAACGACGAAAACGGTTGCGGTTATTGCTCAGGGCGATAAAGCAACGGAAGCCGAAGAAGCGGGAGCGGATTTTGTCGGGGCGGATGACATCGTGGATAAGATCAAAGGCGGATGGCTTGAATTTGATACTTTAATTGTTACGCCGGATATGATGTCGAAGGTCGGACAACTCGGAAGAGTCTTAGGTCCCCGCGGACTTATGCCGAATCCGAAAACCGGAACGGTTACAATGGATGTCGGCAAAGCGGTTGAAGAAACCAAAGCCGGAAAAGTTGAATATCGCGTTGATAAAACGGGTGTGATTCATACTCCGGTCGGCAAAGTTTCGTTTGAGAACGACAAGATCGAACAAAATACGCGAGCCTTGATAAATGCGGTAATGCGTGCAAAACCCGCCACGTCGAAAGGTCGTTATGTTAAAAAAGTAAATCTGGCATCCACAATGAGTCCGGGAATTTTACTTGACGAAATGAGTTTACAAACCGGCAAATAATAAGGTGAGGAGCGAGAAAAAATAATGAAAACAAAAGCAAAAAAACAAGCAGATTTAGAAGCCCTCACGGAGCAATTTAAGAATTCAAATTCGGCGATGGTTATGAGTTTTTCAAAATTAACCGTTGAAAAGGATCAGGAATTCCGAAACGAACTGCGTCAAACAGGGGCGGATTACAGAGTCATCAAAAATACTCTGGCACGTCTGGCGGTAGAAGGAACACCGTTTGAAGGTGTAAGAGAATATTTTAAAGGTGTAACGTCGGTTGCGACAATTGACGGTGAACCGATTGATCTGTCAAAAATTGTTTCAAAATATGTTAAGGAAAATAAAGACATATTTGAATTTAAAGCAGGAATAGTTGACGGAAGAGTTATAGATTTCAGTGAAGTTGAAAAAATAGCTACATTGCCGTCAAAAGAAGAACTTATCGGCAAATTACTGTATTTGCTCAATGCACCCGCTCAACGTATGGCGACGGTTCTTAACGCGATTCCGAGAGATTTGGCAATCGTCTTAAAACAAGTCAGCGAAAGAACGGATAATCTTTCGGGCGAAACGGCAAAAGCCGAAGCACCGCAAGAAGAAAAAGCGGAAGACACTGCTCAGGAAGCCGAAGCTAAGGAAGAAACTGCGACGGACAATGAAGAAGTAAAAGCCGAGGAAACATCCGGCGAAGAAAATGCTGAAACAACGGAAGAAGTAAAAGTAGAAGCCGAAGCGAAAAACGATGAAAATTCGGAAGAAAAAGCTGATGAGCAGAAAGGAGAATCTGCCGAAGATACAGCGGAAAATTCGGAAGAAACAGATTCGTAGGAATTATTAGGTTGTTAAGTTTAGAAGTTTTTAGGATAAGAACAGAAAATATAAAAACTTCTAAACAATAAGCCTAATAACATAAAAGTTTTCTAAGAAAGCCGTTACCAAGGTAAAACGAGCGAAGCGATATGTCAGGTCGCTCTTGCGGCTCGAATGTGAGATTTACTCTGATGCAACTAAGTAGATCGAAGCATTCCGTTGGGTTCTATCGGCTGACAAACAATGCCGAAAAATAGTAGGCAGATGGCAGTTGCAGTAGGCAGTTTAAGAAACTACTTATTTTGCATCTGCATTTAACAAATAAAATAACAAGAACCCTTTAGGAGGAGATTATAAAAATGGATAGATCACAAATAGTTGAGGCATTAAAAGAGATGCCGCTTATGGAAGTAGCAGATTTAGTTAAAGATATTGAAGAAACATTCGGCGTTTCGGCAGCGGCAGCGGCGGTTGCGGCAGCACCTGCGGCGGTAGCAGGTGGCGAAGCAGCAGAAGTAGAGAAAGATACTTTTGACGTTGAATTGACATCTGCCGGCGGAAGCAAGATCAATGTTATCAAAGCGGTTCGCACAATCGTTACCGGACTTGGGCTGAAAGAAGCTAAAGAACTGGTTGATGCCGCCCCGAAGGTAATTAAAGAAGGTGCTTCAAAAGAGGAAGCTGAAGAAATTAAGGCTAAATTGGAAGAAGCCGGTGCTTCGGTTGAACTTAAATAGTTTAATTGATAAACTGAACGGTAGGCGAAAAAAGTCGTAAAAACTTTTACGTTTGCCGTTTCAGAATTTTTTTTAGAAAGTCCGAATTTTTCGGGTTTTTAGGCAATAATAAGTTTTTTATATAGATTTGGAGAGTATTTGTCCTTAATAATGACACTCTCGACAATTTTACTTAAACAGCAAGCTGCTAATAATTGAGCGGTCAGGGCAGACTATACCCTTGACCGCATTTGCCGTCTTTAAAAGATCGGTGAAGTTTAATTTAGTTGAAAATATCCTATCAGTAAAAGGTGATTAAATCAACATTTTTTTTCTGACCTTTAATAAAACACTATGATTTCCAATCCGCTTCAAGATAACACAAACGAATATGGACTCAGAACGAGTCAAGCACCTGTGCGTGTAGATTTTTCAAAAATTCAAACATCCGCTCAGATTCCGAATCTGATCGAAGTTCAGAGAGAATCTTACAACCGCTTTTTGCAAATGGATCTGATTCCCGAAGAACGCACATCGGTCGGACTTCAGGCAGTTTTTGAATCCGTCTTTCCCGTTTCCGATTTCCGCGAAACGGCGACGCTCGAATTTGTCGAATTTCAGATCGGCAACTGGCAGTGCAAATGCGGCAACCTCGAAGGACTCGAGCATTTACGCAGTAACTGTAAGGAATGCGGTGCAAAAATAAAAGTTGACCCGTTCAGCACCGCCGAAGTTCTCTGCAACAATTGCGGCACGTTTAATCTCGTGCGTCCGAATTTATGTCCGAACTGCGGTGAACCCGTCGGTTTGAAACACAAACACGATCAGCAGGAATGTCAGGAACGCGGCGTTTCCTTCAGCGTTCCGCTCAAGGTGAAAATTCGTCTGACGGTTTTTGATAAGGATGCCGACACCGGCGTTTCGACGATTCGGGATATTAAAGAAGAAGAAGTTTTCTTCGGCGAAATTCCGCTGATGACCGACAACGGAACTTTTATCATCAACGGCACGGAGCGTGTGATCGTTTCACAGCTGCACAGAAGTCCGGGAGTTTTCTTCAAACAGGACAAAGAAGCATTTTCCGCAAAAGTTATTCCGTATCGCGGTTCGTGGATCGAATTTGAATACGATCACAAAGCAATTCTTAATTCCAGACTCGGTAAACGCAAACTGCTGGCGACGATCTTTCTGCGTGCTTTGGGCTTGTGGCTCAAACCGCAGATTGATATGAAAACCGTTTCCGACAGCATTCTGGAAGAAGTCGTCAAAAATGCCGAATACACGAATGCGGATATTCTCGGAGAGTTTTACACAACTGACGAAGTTAGTGTTAAAAAAGGAAAACTTCTATTCAAGATCAAGGAAGACAGCGAAACGGGCTTAACGGATATGCGTTCCGATGACGGTATTAAAGAAGGAAAAGAGGTTTTCGTCAAACCCGGCGGAAAGATTTCCAAACTCGCTCTTAAAAAATTACGAGAAGCGGGAATTAAGGAAGTCGAGATCGGGCAGGGCGAACTCGCCGGAGCGTTTGCTCTTGGCGACATCGTAAATACCGAAACGGGCGAGGTCATAATGGAATCCAACGAGGAAATTACGGCGGCAAAATTGCAGGAGATCATCGAACAGGAAGTCGAAAGTTTCAAAGTTTTCTTTCCCGAAAAAGACACGATCGGACCTGTTCTTTCAAACACATTAGTAAAGGATACGATTGAAAAGCCGGTTGATGCGATATTGGAAATTTACCGCAAAATGCGTCCCGGTGATCCGCCGACCGTGCCGACGGCTTATCGTCTGCTGGAAGGAATGTTTTTTGATGAAAGACGTTTTGACCTGTCGCGTGTCGGACGCTTGAAATTTAATATCAAGATGGGCAGACCGAATCTGGACAAAATTGATGAGCATCTGCTTGAAGCAAAAGATTTCTTGGAAGTCGTTAATTACGTGCTTCATATGAAAAGAGATTCGGCGAATTTTTATCAGGATGATATTGACCATCTCGGAAACCGCCGTGTGCGTGCGGTTGGCGAACTGCTTGAAAATCAATTTCGTGTCGGGCTTGAACGGATGGAACGGGCGATCAAGGAAAAAATGTCCATTCAGCAGGATATGTTTACGACGATGCCGCGTGATCTGATTAATGCAAAACCCGTAACGGCGGCGGTTCGTGAATTTTTCGGTTCATCGCAGCTTTCGCAGTTTATGGATCAAACCAATCCGCTTTCGGAAATTACGCACAAACGTCGGCTTTCGGCACTCGGTCCGGGCGGTCTTTCGCGTGAACGTGCCGGATTTGAAGTCCGCGATGTTCACCCGACGCACTACGGGCGTATCTGTCCGATTGAAACGCCTGAAGGTCCGAATATCGGTTTGATCTCGTCGTTGGCGAGTTTTGCACGAATTAACGAGTTCGGTTTTATCGAATCGCCTTATAGAAAGGTCGAAGAAGGTCGCGTTATTGAATACGTGAATGTTATCAATGGCGGCGACACGGAATTTAAACCGCATCAGCACGTTCCATTGGAAGATGTCGAAGCGGCAAACAAGAAACTGAAAAAAAATCAACGCGAAGCTGATTTTGAACCGTTTCCGTTTTATCTGACGGCTTGGGACGAAGATAAATATATCATCGGACAGGCAAATATCGAACTCGATGAAAAGGGGAATCTGGTCAATGAACGAAACGCGGCACGAAAAGCGGGAGAATTTATTACCGCCGAGCGTGAAGATATTCAATATATGGACGTTTCGCCGAAACAACTTGTTTCGGTGGCGGCTTCATTAATTCCATTTCTTGAAAATGATGATGCCAACCGTGCTTTGATGGGATCGAATATGCAGCGGCAGTCAGTTCCGCTACTTCGTGCCGATGCTCCTTATGTCGGAACGGGAATGGAACGCATTGCGGCACGCGATTCGGGTGCGGTTGTTGTAGCAAAACGTAACGGCGTGGTTGATTATGTTGATTCGGAACGCATTATCGTTAAAGCCGATCATCAGGTCGGCGGAACGATTTCGCGTGAGGTTACGGCGGATATTTATTCGCTCGTAAAATTCAAGCGTTCCAACCAAAATACTTGTATTAACCAGCGTCCGATTGTCCAGGTTGGCGAAAGAGTTTTGAAAGGAATGGTCATTGCCGACGGACCTTGCACGGACAAAGGCGAACTTGCACTCGGAAGAAATGTGATGGTCGCGTTTATGCCTTGGCGTGGATACAACTTCGAGGATGCAATTCTGGTTTCCGAAAGGCTTGTCAAAGAAGATTATTATACTTCGATTCATATTGAAGAACTCGAAGTCGAAGCCCGCGACACGAAACTCGGTCCCGAAGAAATTACCCGTGATATTCCGAATGTCGGAGAAAATATGCTCCGCGATCTGGATGAATCGGGAATTATCAGAATCGGGGCTCACGTCGGACCGGGTTCGATTCTCGTCGGAAAAGTTACGCCGAAAGGCGAAACGCAGTTGACGGCGGAAGAAAAACTTCTCCGTGCAATTTTCGGTGAAAAAGCCGGAGATGTGAAAGATGCAAGTTTAACCGCACCTCCGGGAATTGACGGAACGGTGGTTGATGTTCAGGTCTTTACGCGAAAAGGTCAGGAAAAAGACGAGCGTTCATTGGACATCGAAGGTTTGGAAGAAGATGCGATGCGACGCGACTTGGAAGATGAAATTCGCATCCTGACCGAGCAGCGTGACCAACGAATCTACGAACTTTTTGAAGACCGCAAATTAACCAAGGATTTAACTGAAGGCAAAGACGTTATTTTGAAAAAAGGAACGGATTTGTCTAAGGAAAATTTGCAGGATGTTCCCGTCAAGCTTCTTCGCAAAGCGAGTGTTTCTGCCGGAACGGTGGATATTGAATCTGAAATTAACGATTACATCCAGCGAACCGAACGCCAGATCAGTATTTTGAGCGACATCTACGAAGAAAAAATCGCCAAGATCAAACAAGGCGACGAATTGCCGCCGGGCGTTATCAAAATGGTTAAAGTCTTCGTGGCAATGAAACGCAAACTTTCAGTCGGCGATAAAATGGCTGGAAGACACGGAAACAAAGGTGTTATTGCACGTATTTTGCCGGAAGAAGATATGCCGTATTTGCCGGACGGAACGCCGGTTGACATCGTGCTTAATCCGCTCGGTGTGCCTTCGCGTATGAACGTCGGGCAAATTCTGGAAACGCATTTGGGTTGGGCGGCTCGTGTTCTCGGACTTCATTTTGCAACACCCGTTTTTGACGGTGCGGGCGAGGAAGAAATTAAGGAATATATCAAACAAGCCAATGACAAATACGACGAACTCGGACTTCCGCCTTCGGTCGGACCGTCAGGAAAAACTCGTCTTTATGACGGCTTGACGGGTGAACAATTTGAGCAGAAAGTAACCGTCGGTTACATATATATGCTCAAGCTATCGCATCTGGTTGACGATAAAATTCACGCCCGTTCAATCGGACCATACTCATTAATTACGCAGCAGCCGCTCGGTGGTAAAGCACAATTCGGCGGACAGCGTTTCGGTGAAATGGAAGTCTGGGCGTTGGAAGCCTACGGTGCGGCTCATATTTTGCAGGAATTATTGACCTGTAAATCCGATGACGTTGCCGGACGCTCGAAAATTTACGAGGCAATCGTCAAAGGTGCGGCGGATTTCAAACCCGGAATTCCCGAATCGTTTAACGTGCTTGTGCGTGAATTGCAGTCGCTCTGTCTTGATGTCGAACTCCTCACCGAAGACGAGGTTGATGAAGACGCGAAAAATGCCGGTGTTGAAGAATTAGTTGGTGGTTAATTGATAAGCGATTTTCAATCGCGGTCTTGGGTCTTTGGCTTTTGGTCTTTGGGAAGAAAAACCTTCAAAGATTGAGAGCTTAAAGTAAAAACCAAAGACCAAAGACCCAAAACCAAAGACCGCAACTGAAAGTTGCAAAAATGGAGAAATAAATGTTTCGATTTCAAAACGAAAAAACACAATTGAGTCCTAATTTTGAGGCGATTCGCATTTCGCTGGCATCGCCGGAAAAGATCCGTTCGTGGTCGCACGGCGAAGTTACGAAGCCGGAAACTATCAACTATCGGACTTTCAAGCCGGAACGCGATGGGCTTTTCTGTGCAAGAATTTTCGGTCCCGTATCGGATTGGGAATGTCTTTGCGGAAAATATAAACGGATGAAACACCGCGGCGTGATCTGCGACAAATGCGGCGTTGAAGTTACACAATCAAAAGTCCGCCGTGAAAGACTCGGACACATTGATCTGGCAAGCCCTTGTTCGCACGTCTGGTTTTTTAAAGGACTGCCTTCGCGGATCGGACACTTGCTCGACATCACTTTGCGTGATCTCGAAAAAATCCTTTATTTTGAACTTTATATCGTGATTGATCCGGGCGATGTTCCAGACTTAAGCGAAAAAGATTTGCTGACGGATGAACGCTATCGTGAATTGATGCAGGAATATCCCGGTCAATTCGTTGCAAAAATGGGTGCGGAAGCTATCAAGGAACTCTTGATGCAGATAGATATTCCCGAACTTGTTGTCGAACTGCGGCAGAGTATGAAGGAAGAAACTTCACAGCAGAAAAAACTGAAGTTTTCAAAACGTCTGAAAGTTACGAGTTCATTTTTCCGTTCGCAGAATAAACCCGAATGGATGATTCTCGACATCATTCCGGTCATTCCGCCCGAACTTCGCCCACTCGTTCCGCTTGACGGCGGACGCTTTGCGACTTCGGATTTGAATGACTTATACCGCCGCGTTATCAATCGTAACAATCGTTTGAAAAAACTTATGGAGTTAAAAGCTCCCGAAGTTATTGTCCGCAACGAAAAACGTATGCTGCAGGAAGCGGTTGACGCTTTGTTCGACAACGGCAGACGCGGCAGAGTTTTGCGTGGGGCGAATAACCGTCCGCTCAAATCGCTTTCGGGAACTTTGAAAGGAAAACAAGGGCGTTTTCGCCAAAACTTACTCGGAAAGCGGGTTGATTATTCGGGACGTTCGGTAATTGTTGTTGGTCCTGAACTCAAATTGCATCAATGCGGTTTGCCGAAAAAAATGGCTTTAGAATTGTTCAAGCCGTTTATTTACAATAAATTGGAGCAGGAATCGCACGCGGCAACGATCAAACAAGCCCGCGAAATGGTGGAGCGACAAGAGCCGATTGTTTGGGATATTTTGGAAGAAGTTATCCGCGATCATCCGGTTTTACTTAATCGGGCACCGACTCTGCACAGACTCGGAATTCAGGCTTTTGAACCCGTTTTGGTTGAAGGAAAAGCGATCAAAATTCACCCGCTCGTCTGCACCGCGTTTAATGCGGATTTCGACGGCGATCAGATGGCTGTTCACATTCCGCTTTCGGCGGAAGCACAAATTGAAGCGTCAGTTTTGATGCTGGCTTCAAACAATCTTTTGAGTCCGGCAAGCGGTCAGCCGATCACAGTTCCTTCGCAGGACATTGTTTTGGGTTGTTATTATCTGACTTTAGACCGCGACAAAATGGTAGGCGAAAATAAAGTTTTTGGTTCAATTGAAGATGTTCTGCTTGCTTTGGATTCAAAAACGGTTGCGACACAGGCAAGAATCAAACTTCGCTGGAAAGGCGATCTGGTTGATCTGACGAAGGAACATAATGCACAGGATATAATGCGTGCAAGAATTGAAAAAGACGCGAGTCGAATGGTTGATACAACCGTCGGGCGTGTGGTTTTCAACGAGCGTCTGACGCGGGAAGGCTTGCCTTTTATCAATGGAACTTTAAAGAAAAAAGGTTTGCAGTCGCTCGTAAATTTTGCACATTTGCGGCTTGGACACGATCAAACCGTTGCATTGCTCGATGATTTGAAATCACTCGGATTTTTATATGCGACAAAAGCCGGTGTTTCCATCGGAATTGACGATATGGTTACGCCGGACAGCAAAAAGCAAATCATTGAAGACGCACGAAAAGAAGTTTATAAATTGCAGCAGCAATATGAAGAAGCGACGATGACCGATCTTGAACGGACAAACAAAGTTACGGCGATCTGGTCGGAAGTTACGGACAATGTTGCCAAAGAAATGTTTAAAGCGATGGATGTTCGTGAGAAGGAACGCAACGAATTAAATCCGATTCTCGTGATGGCAGATTCCGGGGCGAGAGGTTCGGAAGCACAGATTCGCCAACTTGCCGGAATGCGTGGTTTGATGGCGAAACCTTCGGGCGAAATCATCGAAACACCGATCACCGCAAACTTCCGTGAAGGTTTGAATGTTCTGCAATACTTTATTTCAACGCACGGTGCGAGAAAGGGTTTGGCGGATACGGCTTTAAAAACGGCTGATTCGGGATACTTAACCCGTCGCCTTGTTGACGTGGCTCAAGACGTGATCGTTTCCGATATTGACTGTGGAACTATCAAAGGCATCTGGGCTCAGGCGATTATTCGCAACGGTGAAGAGGTCGAATCCTTGCGTGATCGAATTGTCGGATGCACGGCTTTGGACAATATCGTTGATCCGGTTGACGGCGATGTAATCGTTAAAGCAAATCAGGAAATCAACGAAGACCTTGCCGGGCAGGTGCAGCTTTCGGGACTCCAGCGTGTAAAAATCCGCTCGCCTTTGACCTGCGAAACAAGACGCGGAATCTGCGTCAAATGTTACGGGCGAAACTTAGCGATGGGAAGAACGGTCGAGATCGGCGAAGCAGTCGGGGTTATCGCCGCTCAATCCATCGGTGAACCGGGAACACAGTTGACGATGAGAACTTTTCACGTCGGCGGCACGGCACGGCTCGAACAGGAAACCAAGCATACGGCGGCAATGGACGGAACGGTTAAATATATCGAACTAAATACGATCATCAACCGTGAAAAAGAGATGATTAACATCAAACGTCAGAACGGCGAACTCGCATTAATTGATGACCGCGACCGGGAAGTCGCCCGTTATTCAATTGTTTACGGGGCTCATCTGCACGTTAAAGACGGACAGAAACTTAAAGAGGACGATGTTCTCGCAACTTGGGATCCGTTTACATTTGCAATTTTGACCGAAGTTCCCGGAACGATCAAATATCAGGATTTGATTGAAGGAAAAACCGTCGAGGAAGATATTGACAAAGTCAGCGGACAAAAACGTATGGTCGTCAAAGATTCCGACGGAAAAAATCAACCGCGGCTTGAGATACGCAAAGGCAGTAAGGTTCAGAAAACTTATCAAATGCCGATTCGTGCCAATCTTCACGTAGAGGACGGGCAAGCGGTTGAACCGGGCGACATTATCGCAAAAATTCCGCGTGAAACTACAAAGAACAAAGACATCGTCGGCGGTTTGCCGCGTATTGTCGAACTTTTTGAAGCACGCCGTCCGAAGGAAACTGCCGTAATGTCGGAAATTGACGGAACGGTGCAGTTCGGAGCGATTGCCAAAGGTAAGCGTAAAATCATTGTTACCAGTGAGGACGGCGAGGAGCATAGTTATGATATTCCACGCGGAACACATATCAATGTTCAGGAAGGCGATCTGGTCAAAGCCGGTGAACCTCTGATGGACGGTCCCTTGAATCCGCACGATATTCTCCACGTTCTCGGAATGGAAGCATTACAGGAATATCTGGTCAATGAAATTCAGGAAGTTTATCGTCTGCAAGGCGTAAATATCAATGATAAACACATTGAAGTTATCGTGCGGCAGATGCTTCGCTGGGTTAAGATCAAAGATGTCGGCGATACCGAATTCCTTTTGGAAGAACAGGTTGACCGTTTCCGTTATGAGGACGAAAACCGTCGAGTCCGTGAAGAAAAAGGACAAGCCGCAAGTGCCGAACCGCTTTTACTAGGAATCACGAAGGCTTCGCTTTCAACCGATTCATTTATTTCGGCGGCAAGTTTTCAGGAAACAACCCGCGTTTTGACCGAAGCGGCGATTTCCGGGCGTGTGGATTATTTACGCGGCTTGAAGGAAAACGTAATCATGGGACGGCTTATTCCGGCGGGAACTGGTATGAGATTCTACCGCAATATCAAAGTGGATGACGATCCGACAATTGATATAAGAGTCCCGGAAGAATTCGACGAACTCTCCATCCGAGGCGGGATGGATATTAATAAACCCACTAATATTCCACTCGTCGAAACCGGAAAATCCTCCAATAATGACGATGAATCGGACAAAAAAGCAGTAAAAGCCGGTAAGGCTGGTGCTGATGAAGAGGAATAACTTTTAGACTCGAATAAATTTGATTGGAAGGCTGAGTGATGAATTTCACTCAGCCTTTTTTTTTGCAAAAAAAAGGGTTGGAACTTTTAATGATTCCAACCCTTCCAAAATGTTTGATAATATCTTATACGCAGGAGCAGTAGGCAGGTGCAGTAAGCAGTAAAGAAAACACTGTATTATCAGCAGTTTAGATATTTATTAACACACCTATTTACCGAAAATCGGTATTACCAAATCTCGCACATATCTTTTTTGACCATTTGCTGCGATTGCTTACAGCCGAAGGCTTTTGCGAACTGCGGCATATTTGAAAGCGGTCCGTTGACACGCCAGCGAGCCAGAGCGTGCGGATCGGTGGTTGCACGTAAGCGATCATTTTCCATTGTTGCTTTGACCGCCCAGACTTGAGCCCAGCCAAGGAAAAATCTCTGTTCGGGCGTAAATCCGTCAATATTTTCGGGACGCGGTTTGCCTTTCAGAGAATTTTGATAAGCATCATAAGCAACGGTTAATCCACCGAGATCGGCAATGTTTTCGCCGAGCGTTAATTTACCGTTCATAAATAAATTCGGCTGAACTTCATAGTTGCTGAATTGGTCAACGACGCAGCTTGCCCGCTCGTCAAACTTCTTGCGGTCATCCTGTGTCCACCACATTTTCAGGTTTCCTTCCGCATCGAAACGGCTTCCCTGATCGTCAAAACCGTGTGTGATCTCGTGTCCGATCACGCCGCCGATTGCTCCGTAATTTACGGCATCGTCCGCACTTGCGTTAAAGAAAGGCGGCTGCAGAATTCCGGCGGGAAAAACGATTTCGTTCAAAAGTGCGTTGTAATAAGCGTTCACCGTCGGCGGTGTCATTCCGAAACGATCACGGTCAACCGGCTGTCCGATGTCGTCCAAGTTTCGTTTGACCTGAAACTTATTTGAACGCACCGAATTATCAAAAAACGATTTGCGGTCAATGTCCAAACCTTTATAACCGCGAAGTTTTTCCGGGTAGCCGATCTTGCGTTTGAATGTGGCGAGTTTTGCCAGAGCCTCGACTTTCGTTTCGTCGCTCATCCATTCGAGTTGGTCAATTCGTTCACGCATCGCCACGAATAAATTATCAATCAATTTATCCATCCGCTCTTTTGCTTCCGGCTTAAACGCTTTCGCCACATACAATTGTCCGAGTGATTCGCCGACACTTCCGTCAGCTTCCTGAACACAGATTCTCCAACGCGGCTGCTGTTCTTTTCTGCCTTGCAGGTATTTGCCGTAAAAATTAAATTTCTCATCGGCAAATTTCTTCGCCAGTAACGGTGCGGCGGCATCCATCGTCATCCATTGCAGATAAGTTTTCCATTCACCGATTGTAATATCATCCAGCATTTTGTTGACGGTTCTGAAAAATTCCGGCTGTCCGATGTTAAATTCATTAACTCCGTTTATACCACGCATTTTCATGTAATCATCCCAGACAAAATTCGGCGTGATGGAATTTGCTTCTGCTATGCTGATTTTTTTGTAACGATTATCGGGGTTTCGCAGTTCGGCACGGGCAAGCGAAGCATAAGCCAAGCGTATCTGAATCCGCATCACGGTGAACATTTTCGTGCGTGCTTCCTTCTCGCTGTTGCCCATTGCCTGAAACATATTGACGAGGTATTCTCTGTATTTGTCGCGGGCTTCCTGCATTTTAGGATCGCCGCCGATGTAGTATTCACGCCCCGGCATACTCAAACCGCCTTGTCCGGCATTGGCGATGACCATCGTGCTGTTTTTCAGATCAGTTCCGCCGTAAAATCCGAACAATACGGGAATTCCCGCGTCGTGCATTTTGGCGATTTGATTTTGCAAATCTTTTTTGCTGCTGATGCCGTTGATGTCGTTAAAATACGGATTCAGCGGTTTTACTCCGGCTGACTCGATCTCCGCTTCGTTCATACACGAAAAATAAAAATCGCCGATCAGCTGCGTGTCGCTGCCCTTCGGTGCATCGGTTTTCGCCAACGCTTCGTCAACGATTCCTCTTAAAATAGTGCGGTTATTTTCCGCCAGAATATTAAAACTTCCCCAACTCGACTGATCGCCCGGAATTTCCGTGTTGTTCAGCCAAGTTCCGTTTGCAAATTGAAAAAAATCCGTGCAAGGCTCAACGGATTTGTCCATCCGGTTTGTGTCAAACGCCGCCGTTTGTCCGAAGGCGATTGCCGAAACGGATAAAATAAACGCAGACATAACCACAAATCGAAAATAAAAATTACGCATTTTGTTCCCCCTAAATTTTTCTGAAATAAATTTTGTTAAAGTTGTTACGGTTTGATAAAAAATATGTTTCAAACCGAACAACATAATAATGGAAAATGGATAGCGGATAACGGAAAATGAAATCCGTTCTTGATTATTTATTTTCCATTTCCCAATAATCTTCCAATTTTACACCTAAACCGTCGGCAAGGCGATTTACAAAGGCGTAATATCCGGTAACTTGGACTATATCCAAAATCGCTTCGTCACTAAATCCTTTTTCACGTAACCCCAAAACATCGTTTTCTATCATATTCCAAGGTTCAAGCGTCAGTTTTGCCGCATATTCGAGCATCGCCAAATCTTTTTCATCCAAATCCGCCTGACGAAAATCTTCTTTTAACCGCTCGCCCAATTTATCATCGTTAATTAGTTTACGGAGTCCCGCCCCGTGATGCTTCATTCAATAAACACAATGGTTCAAAGCCGAAACCGTAACGGCGATCATTTCGCGTTTGGCTTTCGGCAAATCTTTGCTTCCGGTCATTAAAATCTTGTAAAATTCATAATGCCCGTCCAAAGATTTTGGTCGCAGGCTGTGGATTTTCAAAATATTATCAACTCCGCCCCAATGTGCTTTGAGTTTTTGATATTGTTCCTTCAGATTTCCTTCCGCCTTATCTTCGTCAATTACTTTTATCCAAGCCATTAATTTTCTCTCCTGTTTTTTTATGTGCCGTTTTGATAATAGCTTGACAAACGAATTTTTTAAAAAGATAATTTTTCTGAAACAAAACAATTTAACCGGACTTTCTCTCATATATGATTAGTTTTCTAAGCATATTTTGTTTCATCCCCTAAAAAAATACGGATTAAGTCCTTATAACTTCTACACATATGGAGATAAAAATATGAAAAAGACTATTTTAATGACATTTCTATGTCTGTTATTAACGCTCGCGGTTTCGGCTCAAACTACATCGGATGACAAATCCGATAACAACTCGAAGGCGAAAATGGAAACCAAAAATGACAAGGAAAAGAAGCCACGCAAAGAAGCATTTCGCCCCGTCAAGGCTCAGATCACCGAAGCACAAACAAAGCTCAAGGCAAGCGGAATGTATTCGGGTGATGCAGACGGCAGATACAACGACGATTTTCGTGATGCGATAAAAAAATATCAGGAAGCAAACGGCTTGGATAAAACGGGCAAACTCGATGAAGAAACGCTTGTCAAAATAGGGATCGAACTGACCGATAAGCAAAAGGGAATCGAAACCGCCGAAAGTTCTAAAGCCTCTGCCCGGACATCATTCCGCCCGACCAAAGAACAGATCGAGGAAGCACAAACCAAATTAAAGGCGGCGGGACTTTACAACGGCGAATCGGACGGGAAATATAATAATGATCTGCGGACGGCGGTTCGCAATTATCAAACGGCAAACGGTTTGAAACGCAAGGGTTCGCTCAATCGTGCGACTCTGGAAAAAATGAAGATCGAACTGACCGAATCGCAGATGGAAATTCCCGTCAATCCGAATGATCTGGCGAGCGAAAAATCCGATACTGCCGACAAACCGAAACGCACGATCTTCCGGGCGACCAAAGAACAAATTATGGAAGTTCAGAAGATGTTAAAAACAGCGGGACTTTATAACGGCGAAGAAACCGGAAAATTAAATCCCGCCACCCGTTCCGCGATCCGCGAATGGCAGGCACAGAATAATGTTAATAAAACGGGAACTTTGAACAAGGAAACCCTTGAAGCAATGAAGGTCGAATTGACCGACAAACAAAAGGAAATGTAAGCATTAAGTAAAAAGGTAAAAGTAAAAAGTAAAAAACTTCATAATTTTTACAGTTGCTTTTACCTTTTTATTTTCTGCTTAAAATCTAATGAAATGATCGGCGGCGGTTTAAGCATATTTCATCGCTCTTTCGACCAAATCCATTCTTCCCCACAGTTCCGAAACGAACATTTTATAACCTCTGAAATCGAGCCAGTAATTTTCGGGAATCTCTTCGTCTTTGTTCAGAGGATTGAAAACAGCCGTTCCGAGTATTCCGAAAATTAATTGCTGCGGAATTAAAATCTTGGTTTCAACCAGTTCGAATTTAGTGAAGGTATTAAATTCCATTCCCATCGGAAGCCCCCGCGTTGTTAAATTTTTTGTGAGGATATAGAAAATAATCTCGTCCATTTTGATGGCAGAACCGATTTTGTAAATTTTTTCTCTGGCTGTTTTCGTTATTTCCTCATCAACCGGAAAAACTCCCGGCAAGCCTATAAAATTAATTAACCACCAATTTTCCTTAAAAAATTCCAGATATTCCTTTTCCGAAATGTTTTCTTTTCCGAAATGTTTTTTAGCCGTTTCGCTAAACGCCTCACACGCTTTTGTAAATGCCAGCGAAGGAACTACTCTGTTTGAAAAATCAATCGTTTCTTTGACGATCTGCCCGATTTTACTCATATAATTTTCTCCGAATTCTTAAGTCCGATATTTGTCGTTTATTATAAATGACGTTTGCCGATGAAAGAAATTGCTTTAT
>JBGTKR010000044.1:0-12248 GCA_041744535.1 Pyrinomonadaceae bacterium | reverse complement strand
ATATTTTCTTTATTGCAGAACCACGCACGAAGTAAGTGTGCAATCAATGTTGCACACTTACTTCGTGCGTGTTTCTGCATAATGAATTTTTTTTGTAACTGTGTAACTCCTAACAAAATCAGAATAATATATCAGAATTTTTTTTGTGTAATTTCGTATTTCATTTTTCGCGGTATTTCGTAGTTAAAAAATGAACAAATCCAAACTTACAAATTTAATCAAGCAAAAAGCCATCGAAATAGGCTTTCACAAAGTCGGAATTGCCAAAGCGGAGGAATTAAAAACCGAAGGCGAACATCTGAAAGAATGGCTTGAAATGGGTTATCAAGGCGAAATGAAATGGCTTGAACGCGAACCGGAAAAGCGTTCAAATCCGAAAATTCTTTTTCCCGAAGCCGAATCAATCGTTGTTTTGGCAATGAATTACTACACGCCGCACGAACACGAAACGGACGAAGCGAAGGGGAAAATCTCGCGTTATGCGTGGGGCGACGATTATCACGATGTCGTTAAGGAAAAACTTTGGGAATTGTTTAATTGGATAAAGGAGGAAATTCCCGAAGCAAAAGGCAAGGTTTGCGTTGATACCGCACCGATTATGGATAAGGCTTGGGCGGTGCGGGCGGGTTTGGGTTGGCTCGGAAAACATTCAAATGTGATTACAAAGGAATACGGTTCGTGGTTTTTTATCGGCGAAATTCTGCTGAATTTAGAACTCGAATACGAAGAAGATTTGGTCGAAGATCATTGCGGAACTTGCACGAAGTGTCTGGATGCCTGTCCGACAAATGCAATTGTCCAGCCTTTTTTAGTTGACTCAAACGCTTGTTTGTCTTACGCTACAATTGAATTTCGTTCCCCGAAACTCCCAAGTGAAATTAATGAAAACTTAGAAGGCTGGCTTTACGGCTGCGATATTTGCCAAGACGTTTGTCCTTGGAATCGTTTTCAAAAGCCGACCGAAGAAGAAAGATTTCAGCCGCGTCCCGGAAATGTCAGTGCGGATTTGGACAAAATACTTGCTCTGGATGCGGAAGAATACGCCCGAAGATTTCGCCGCAGTGCAATGAAACGAACAAAGTTAGACGGTTTAAAACGAAACGCACGGGCTTTGGTTGATGCAGAAAAGTAATTTCGGGTTTTTGCAGCTTGGAGAAAAAAAGTAAATGAGATATTTAAGAAACAGTTTTATTTTGTTGGTTATTTTCAGTTTTTCCAGTCTTGTTTATGCTGCTCAAACAAATCCCGAACCGAAAATTGATGAGAAGAAATCCGTTGAAACATCGGAAATTGTCGTTTCCGTAATCGGCGGAAGAGTTCGCAGCGAGCCTAATCTTCAGGGGAAAATCTTAAAAGAATCAACTATCGGAACAAAATATAAGGTTTTAGAACAAGAAAACGGCTGGAATAAGGTCGAACTGAAAAAAGCGGTAGAAAATGAGGAAGTGGAAACGGGCTGGATCGCAATTTCGATAACCGAAAAGTTCGATCCCGTAAAACCCGGTGTTCTGTATCAAAAGATCGCGGAGAAATATCTCAAAAAGGATTCAACGGATTTCAAAACGGCGAAGGAATTATTTGAATTTTTGCCGAAAGCCGCCGATGAAGCAAAAACTTTTGAAGTCGGCGGTGATCTGCGGCTCAAGAAATTAACGGCACTTTCGTTGGCATTAAAAGCCGTTCCGATTGATAAAAAAGATAATTCGCCTTATAAGGAATTTCTGGAAAAGTATAAAGACGAGATAATTTACAGCGAACCGGCGGGCGAGTATTATGTTCGTTCCGACAATTTCTGGCAGCTGCATCAGCGTTATAAAAATTACAAGGTCGGCGAAGAAATAGCTTGGCAAGCCGCCGGAAATCCGATTCCGGGCGAATGCGAAGGTTATATAAATTGTTATCTTTACCTTCTTCGCGTAACCAACGGGGAATATCTGAATTTTTATCCGAATGGCAAATACAGCCGCAAAGCCCTGCTCGATATAAATAATCTGCTCCAGCCGATAGTTGCCGATCTGCAGACAAAAACGGTCTATTACACGACCAGCGACATCAGCGACCGTGCCGAATTTAACCGTATGCTCTCCGAACTCCGCAAGATCATTTCCAATACACCGCATCTGGAAAAACAAAAAGTCCTCAAGCAAATAGACCAGATTGCCGAAGGACACCGTTAAGAAAAGCGAGAGTAGGAAAAAAGTTTAGACAAGGAAGATACAATTATTTGTGTAGTTTCGCTTGCCTGAAAATTTGAGTTTATCTGCTTAAAAATAATTTTCAACCAATTTAGTGAAGCAAGATGAATCAGTTTGACAAGAGTTAAGCTGAATTATAACAATGTTTATTTATCCGTTAAACATTATTAAAACTTGTTTACATTTCTTGATATATGTGGTATAAAATCATATTAGGAAATTTTCCTGATATTTTATAGCAAGTGTCCGATTTGATGTTTAACTTAAAGGCTTTTCAAATATGGCTGAAAAAAGAATTAATTTACAACGCGGTTTTTCATTGGTAGAAGTATTGATAGTAATTGTCATAATTTCAATTGTGGCGGCTTTTTCAGTTGCCCGATTCGGCAATGCCGAAACACAATTTCAATCGCGGAAAATTGCCCGCGAACTAAAAAACAATCTGGAACGGGCTAGATTCGACTCCATTAAACGAAGACCTTATAAAATTGATACGATGTCGCGTGTGGTGATAAACAGTTCGACATCGTTTAGTTTAATTAACGATGTAAATCAGGACGGAGTGTTGGACGCTTCCGACACCAGAACCGTTGATTTTTCCAACAGCGACACAAAAATAGTTACCGACGGCGTGAGTTTTCCGATTACCGTTCGGTTTGACCGACGCGGGAAAATTGCGGCTCGGGACAGTTTCGATAATGAAGTAGATGCTGAATTTGTCGTTTGTGATAATTGCACTTACAGCACATCAAAAACCTCGGATTACTTAATTACGGTTTCATTGACCGGAACAATAACAATGCTGAGTAACGGTGAGAGTTTACAGACTTTTTTAAATCCGACAACGACCACGGTCGGAACGGGAGCGGATATAAATGAATTAGTTACAAATAATAATGGAAGCGGAACTGGAACAGGAAGTGGAGGAACAACTGCGACACCGACCCCAACTGCGACACCGACCCCAACTCCGACACCGACACCACAAGGAACGGCAACCCCAACCCCGACACCGCAGCAAAATCTTTGCACTCATAATCAAAGACCTTCACAAACCGGATGTATCTGCCAATCGCCGATGAGTCTGAACAAAAACGGAATGTGCAAAAGCTAGAATGAATTTAGAAACTTTGAGTTGATCTTTATGAACTTGATAAAAAGTAAAACCCGGATCAAATGTCAGGAAAACGAAGGCGGATTTACGCTTGTCGAAGTTGTCATCGCACTCGTGATTTTTCTGATCGCGGTAATGGGTGTATTTGCTACGTTTGCTTACGCGATAAATTATAATTCGGGGAATAGTTCGCGGACAAGAGCTTTGGTTATTTTGCAGCAGGAAGTGGAAAATCTGCGAAGTGCAAAATTTACTCCGACCATTACGGAATCATCTTTAGAAGGCGGAACACATCCGAATAAAACGGTTTCAACATCGGATGGTTATGCCTACGTTGTGTCTAAGGTTGTTGATGACGATCCTTTTACTAACGGAACTCAGAAGGATAATTCCAAAACGATCAAGGAAATTACCATTACGGTTACACTGGCTTCGCCGACTCCGGGATGGCAGACAGCCGTTCCCGTAACAGTAATTATGAGAAGAGTAAGAGCAAATTAGGAGCGATCAATGAAAGGTACGGATAATAAAAAAATACAGGGTTATTCATTAATTGAGTTAATACTCGCAATGACAATAATGTTGATCCTGCTCGGATTGATCACGACTCTGTTTGCCGGTGCTTTGCAAACCCGTGAAAGAGAAAGCAGTAAAACGGATGCTCTAACATCGGCTCAAGCGGCTTTGAACGTAATATCACGCGAGGTCGGAAACTCCGGTTACGGTTTGGATACAAACGGAATAGTCGTCGCCGATTCAAATGCGACAAAATTAAGATTCAGAGCAAATATTGATAACGGGGATTCTTTAATAGTCAGTCCCGAAGAAGACGTTACGTATTATTTTGACGATGTAACGGATTCCATTGTCCGCTACGACCCGAACGATACTCCGACCACATCCGTAGTTGTTAATAGAATAAGTAACGTCAGATTTCAATACTACGATTATGCGGGAAGCAGTTCTACGGCAACCGAACAAACAACCCCGACAAGCAACACGGGACGAGTCAGAATTACCGTAACCGTCGAACTCGAAGAAGTGCAGGGACAGCCGAAGGGACAAAAAGTAACATTTACAACGGACGTAACCCTGAGAAATTCCAACTATATGCTGAATCAGTATTAAAGCCGATAAACTTGCTATGAAAAGTAATAAAAAAGTTGATCTTGAAGAAAGAAAAGATGAGAGAGGAGCTGCATTAGTAATGGTGCTGCTCATATCCTTTTTGTTGTTGATCGCCAGTGCCGGACTTCTTTTAGAAGTATCTCTGCATTCGGCAAACGTAACCGATGCAGTTGCCGAACAGCAGGCATATAATGCGGCGGAAAGCGGAATTCAATCCGCCTTAAACGTCCTACGCGGCAACACTCCGCCGAATCCTTTGATTGATTCGGGCAATAATGCTTCGCATCCGAATAACCGGATTGATTTTAAGAAGGCAATAACTCTCGACACATCGAACAAAAGCGGAGATACTTCGACGGAAGCCCGCCTATCGCGTTGGTTGAATTACGATGCAACTTTTAATGACCGGATAATTCTGGGAACGGGAACGGGAACAACTTATACAGAGAAAAACGGATACGCTTATAACGTAACCATCAAAGACCCCGACAATACGGGAGCGGCGATAACTTATGCGACGAGTGCGAAAATTGAAGGAGGCACATCATCCAGAACTTATGTCAGCGGAAGCAACACGGTTAAAATTCAATATAATTCCGTCAGCACGACTTTAGACGTTTCGTCGGGTTCAGCCGCGGCAAATCTCGGTTCATTTAGTATTGAAACGGCAAGTTCCGCCGCAGTTCCGATTCCCGATACTCGTTTTCAAATCAGAATTGATATGATCAAACCATATGAGGCGACAAGAATTTTAAGAGGAACTATCCAAGGCGGAACTATAAGTAATACATCAGTTTCAACGGTAAAAATTACTTTTGACTCGCCGGCAGTTGAATTAATGGGAAGCATAACTCAACTTACCGGCTTGGATAGTTCAAATTCTATAATTCCAAATCCGCCTTCTACAAATTCAGGTGTAAAAGATATTACAGGAACAATGTCGCCAGCCGAGCCGATCAGACTGCTTATTAAATCAGTCGGTTACGGACCACGCGGAGCAAGAAAAGAACTCGAAGCCGTCATCAGAAAAAACTTCTTTGACGGTTTGTCATCTCCGACCACACTTCTGATGGTCGGCAATTCTTCCGGCTTCTACTTTAATTCCGGCAGTTCACAAAATGTAACATATTCGGGGGTGGATATTGTTCCGACTTCCAACATTGTAATTCCTCCAATCGGAGTAACCAACAGCTCAAATTTAACTTCGATTGAGAATAATCTAAGCGGCTCAGGTAGTAAAACGGATGTTATTCCACGAGTTATCATAGATGCGACGGCTGAACTACCGCCGTGGCTTGAGACTACGCAAAATCTTGACAATGTTATGCAGGCATTAAAGAATGTCGCCAGATCATCGGGACGTTATTTCCCAAGCGGACAGACACCCAACAATTTCGGGGACTATGCTAATGCCACCGGAATTACGTATGTTGACGGTGATGCTGTAATGGACAACCCGAAATATGGCGGCGGCATATTTGTTGTAACCGGAAAGTTGGAAATGAAAGGCGGAACTAATTTCAACGGATTAATAATCGTAACCGGAAGCGGAGGACTTGAACGAAGCGGCGGCGGCGGCGGAACTTTGGAGGGAAATGTCGTTATCGCACCGTATGATCCGAATGATCTTACAGCCGGTTTTGGTGGTCCGAGATATACCATTTCCGGCGGTGGAAATTCCACTTTGACATATAATTCCAGCAGTCTGGCAAATGGCTTAACGGCGGTCAGTAATTTTGTTCTCGGAGTTGCCGAAAAATAATCAGCTGAAAAATCAACTCGAAAAACGCAGTATTAAAACTCTATTCTTTTGATCCTCACCGATTTAATTCTTCCGAATTTAACAATCAAATGTCGAAATTTTTTACTAAGAAAAAAATAATTCTAGGGGTTTTTCTATGCGTCATAAGCGTCGTAGGGATTTTTTCTGCGTCTTATATTTATAAAAACACGGAATATTTTTCCGATGAAATTGTCATCACGGATGCCGATTTTTATAAAGCCGAGGGGAAAGAAATCATTATCACAGACGAAGATTTTGCGGATTATAAAGAAATAATTAAAACCACGAAAGAGAGCCGACAGGAAACAGTAAGAAATTTAGCAGACAAATCACAAGTTGTTATCGGATACGACGGCTACGGTAATAAAATTATAACCCGCAATTTTGATAATGACCCGCGTTTGAAGAAAATTATTTTACGGATCGCCGCCGATGGAAGCACGCGGGTTACCGTTTTTGCTCAAAACGGCGAAATAAAAGGTCTGCCTGAAAATATGTTGGATAAAATTCTAAGTTCTTCTGCGAATGAACTTGCAAATTCATCTCAAATTTATGAAACCCGTGAAGACAGAGATACAAGGATCGAGGAAACTGCTCGTCGAAAAAAAGAACAATTAAAGCCTTTGCCAAGCAGCGAATTTCCCGTTCAACGGCAAGATGCGGAATTTCCTAAAACGGCTGAACAATCGCCTCAAAATGCCGATAATGCCGATACTGAAACTTCAATTCAGACCGAACTGCAAAATAAACGGGAAACCAGACCGGATGAAAATATGAATTAATACGGTTTTCATTTAATAACTGTGCATTAACAACTTTACAATTATTATCCAATGCTTGGCTTTTAGTCGGTGAAACCGACGATATATTTGTAGCCCACGACGCAAGTCGTGGGAAGATTAGGACAACATTTTAAGCGGTTGAAAACCGCGATATACATTCGATATACATTCGATATGTCGCCATTTTCAATGGCTTCAAACAAATTATTCACATTCCCCACGACTTGCGTCGTGGGCTATAAATATGTTGCCGTCTTCGACGGCTTAAACTCGATTTCGTTATTGCACACTTATCAAATGTAATCCGTATAAGTTTAAATTTCAAACTAAAACCAAAACTGAACAAAACGCGGACAATTTATTGAATTCGCGTTTTTTTATTTTCAATCTGATATTACGATTTGCAAAATTAAGCGTATAAAAGCTAACTTTAAAATTAAGTGAGTAAGGAAAACAAAAAACTTTTTGATGCACACGGCAGACAGATCCGCGATTTGCGTGTGTCTTTGACAGACCGCTGCAACTTTCGCTGTTTTTATTGCTTGCCGAATGGCGAACCGCCGCTCGCCCGCAAAGATACGATCTTGACCTTTGAAGAGATCGAAAAAATCTGCGAAATATTTGTTTCATTAGGAATCGAAAAAATTCGTCTGACCGGCGGCGAACCGATGCTTCGCAGAGATATTGAAGTTTTGATCGAAAAAATTGCAAGGCTGAAAGTGGAGAGTGGAGAGTGGAGAGTGGAGAGTCCAAGAGTAAAAAATCGAAAATCGAAAATCGAAAATCGCAAATTACTGGATTTGGCTTTGACGACCAACGGTTTTTCGATTCCTGAAAAAGCCGCAACACTAAAAAAACTCGGACTTGATCGTTTAACGATTTCGCTCGATTCGCTCAAAGCCGATAAATTCAAAGAAATTACGGGAAAAGATGAATTGGGTAATGTTTTAAAATCAATCGAAGCGGCACAAAATGCAGGTTTGAATCCCGTTAAAATAAATTCCGTAATCGTTCGCGGAATAAATGATGATGAAATTGTTGATTTTGCAAAATTCGCCCGTGAAAAGGACGTTTCGATGCGTTTTATCGAATTTATGCCGCTCGATTCGGGACACGAATGGAAACGCGAAATGGTTGTTTCGGGCAGGGAAATCCGCGATAAAATAAGTAGAGTTTTCCCGCTTGAATTAACCCGAAAATCACGCGGTGCAGAAACGGCTTGGAACTATAAATTTGCCGACGGGAAAAAGGGCGAGATCGGAATTATCGCACCCGTAACGGAAATGTTCTGCGGAGCGTGTTCAAGAATTCGGCTGACTGCCGACGGACAAATCCGCACTTGTTTATTTTCGACAACCGAACACAATTTACGCGATGTCCTCAGAAGCGGAGCAACACGCGAAGAAATCATCGAATTCATCTGCAATGTTGTTATGCAAAAGGAAAAAAGTCATCAGATAAACAACAAAGATTTTGTGCAGCCCGCCAGAACAATGAGTTTTATCGGCGGTTAAAAGCGGTTAAAAAAAGAAATTTCTCAAAACTTGCACATTTTTGCTAAAATCAGAGGTAAAAAAGAGGTAAAAAATTATGTCGGCAGTTCTCGAAAAACAAAAGCAAAAAACAACAACGGTTTCACAAGCAAACGGAAGCGTTTTTACGCCGCATCTTTTGCGGGTTGAAGAATACGACAAAATGGTCGCATCCGGCGTTTTTGATGAAGACGAGCGAATTGAATTGTGGAATGGAGTAATAATTAAAATGAGTCCAAAAGGAATAAATCACAGAAACGCAACTACAAAAACAACGGATTATTTTTATGAGTATTTGAGAAAAAAATCTTTAATTCAAGTGCAAGACCCGATTCGGCTTGACGATTTTTCCGAACCTGAACCCGATGTAGTTTTAGCCGAATCTCCTTTGTCGAGATACGCTTCGCGTCATCCTGCTCCAAAGGATATTTATTTGATCGTCGAAATTGCCGAAAGTTCAATCGAAATAGACCGCCGAAAAGCCGATAAATACGCACAAAACGGCATTCGCCAATATTTAATCTTAAACTTGAATACCAACGAGATCGAAGATTACCGCGAACCTTCCGAAGACGGTTATCGCTTCAAAAAAACTTATTCTGCAGAAGAAAGTTTTGAACTTGTTGCATTCCCCGAAATAAAAATCAAAGTCAGCGATTTGCTGCCGCCATTAGAAGTCGGCAAATAAAGTAAAATAAAATTTGAACAAAGGGAAATATTATTATGGAAAATAACTTAGAAACGGCAACACTCGGCGGCGGATGTTTTTGGTGTACGGAGGCGGTTTTTGATTCGGTCAAAGGTATTAAGGATGTCGTGTCGGGTTATTCCGGCGGACACACGGAAAATCCGACTTATCAGGAAGTCTGCTCGGAAACGACGGGACACGCCGAAGTCGTGCAGATAAAATTTGCTCCTGAAGAAATTTCATATAAAGAAGTCTTGGAGATTTTCTTCGGCACACACGATCCGACAACTTTGAATCGGCAGGGAAACGATGTCGGTTCATCATACCGCTCAGTGGTTTTTTATCATTCGGACGAACAAAAGGAAACTGCCGACGGTGTGATCGAAGAAATTACCGAAGAAGGAATCTTTGACGACGACATCGTAACGGAAGTTACCGAATTTACAAAGTTTTATGCGGCGGAAGATTATCATCAGGATTATTTTGCAAACAATCCGAATCAACCGTATTGTGCGGCGGTCGTAAACCCGAAAGTCGGTAAATTCAGGAAACAGTTTGCACACAAATTGAAAACTTAAATTTAAAAAGGAAACATTTTTGTTAAAAGTCCGTAAAATTCATACTTGCTGTTAAAATAGGAGAAAATAATATGAAATTCATACGGACTTTTTTGTTTTCATTCGCACTTTTGCTTTTGGCTTTTCCGATTTTGGCTTATTCACAAGAGAAGTTTGCCGAAGCGAAAAGCGATTCGGCATTGCTTATTTTGAATAAAGCGGAAGCAGCTTTGGTAATGGTTGACGGCGAAACTTTGGAAATTATTGCCAAAATTCCGACGGGTGATTTTCCTCACGAAGTTGCCGTTTCGCCCGATGGAAAAACGGCTTACGTGGCAAATTACGGAAATCAAACGCCGAACAATTCGCTTTCGATCATTGATCTGGTTAATAAAAAGGAAGTAAAAAGAGTTGATCTCGGCGGACTCTGGCGACCTCACGGAATAACGGAAGCGGACGGGAAAATTTATTTTACATCCGAGGGAAGCAGAACCGTTGCACGCTATGATCCCGAAAAAGATGCGGTTG
Organism: Pyrinomonadaceae bacterium; assembly: GCA_041744535.1. Lineage (GTDB taxonomy): Bacteria > Acidobacteriota > Blastocatellia > Pyrinomonadales > Pyrinomonadaceae > Aridibacter. Next base: position 1,941 of record JBGTKR010000044.1, on the reverse strand, counting down.
ATTGGATAATGGGAACGGGACAATCCGCTACTCATATGCTCGTGATGACTCCCGACAAAAGCAAGATTTACACGGCAAATATCGCTTCCGATACGATTACGGTTATTAACCTAAAAGGCGGAGCTTCGCCGAATGCCATCAAGCAAATCACCGTCGGCAAACAGCCCGAAGCGATTGATGTTTCGCCCGACGGCAAAGAACTCTGGGTCGGACGGAACGGCGACGGGAAAATCTCGATAATTGATACGGCAAACGACAAAATAAAGGAAGAGATCACGGTTGGAAAAGTCCCGATTCGTCTGAAATTTACGCCGGACGGCTCGAAAGTTTTGGTGTCGGACGCATCGGCGGGTGAATTGGTTGTTGTAGATGCAAAAACGCGGAAGGAAATTAAGCGGGTAAAAGTTGGCGGTGTTCCGGTTGGCATTCAACTGCAGCCTGACGGAAAACGTGCATTTGTTGCTTTGACGCAACTTGATGTCGTCAAAGTTTTTGATATGGAAAAAATGGAATTTATCAAAGACATCAAACCCGGCGATAATCCCGACGGAATGGCTTGGACGAAATATAAATAAAACTACGTAAACATTATTCGTAATTCGTAATTCGTATTGTTTATCCGTTCTTCTGCGAAAAATCCTTCATAAAATCAACTAATTTCTCAACGCCTTCTTTTGGAAAGGCATTATAGATCGAAGCACGGATTCCGCCGACGCTTCGGTGTCCTTTTAAGCCGTTCAAACCTTGTGCGGTTGCTTCATCGGCAAATTGTTTTTCGAGGTCTTCGCTCGGCAAATTAAATGTTACGTTCATTAAAGAACGTGCGTCCTTTTCGGCGTGTCCTTTGTAAAATCCGTCGCTTGAATCAATTTCGTCATAGAGAATTGCGGCTTTTTCCTCGTTTTTCTTCTCCATTGCCGAGATTCCGCCTTGTTCCGTCAGCCATTGGCAGACGAGATCAATGATATAAATTCCCCAAGTATTCGGCGTGTTGAGCATCGAATCTTTGGCGGCGATTGCACGGTAATCAAGCAATGTATGCTGATTTTCGGAGACTTTTTCGATCAGATCGTCGCGGATAATGACGAGTGTTACACCGCTCGGTCCGATGTTTTTTTGAGCTCCGGCATAAATTAGTGCGTATTTTTCGATGTCTATCGGTTTTGAGAGAATATTTGAAGACATATCGCACACGACCGGAATTCCGCCGCCGTCTAAATCGCGTTTAAACTCAACGCCTTCAATAGTTTCGTTTGATGTGTAATGAATATATTGAGCGTTCTCGCTGAAAGTTAATTCGTCGTCTGACGGAACTGATTTAAAACCGGAATCTTCCGAATTATAAATTGCGGCGGCGTTTCCTTCGCGTCTTGCTTCTTTGATGGCTTTTTTGCCCCACGCTCCTGTGACAATATAATCGGCGGTTTCGTTTTCGCCAAGAAAATTTAAAGGAATCATTGAAAATTGCAGCGTTGCTCCGCCTTGCAGAAATAAGACCTGAAAATTATCGGGGATTTTTAAATGACTGCGGATTCCGGCTTCGGCACTTTCAATAATTTCGTCAAAAGGCTTTGAGCGATGGCTTATTTCCATCACACTCATCCCGATTCCGTTTAATGAAAGCAGTTCGCTTTGGGCTTTTTCTAACACGGAAACAGGCAGAGTTGCCGGTCCCGCACTAAAGTTATAAATTCTTTCGGTCATCATTGCTCCTTAGAGATATAAAGTAATGGATAATTTATAATGGATGACGGATAATGTCCACAAAGACAAGCTGTCTTTTTGTATTTTTTCAGACTTTTCTTTGATTAAAACATTTTTTTATAACCTATTGAAAACTTTGTCTTTTAAATATATTTTGAAATAAGGTAAAATGAAAAAAAATACTAACAACTAAAAATTTGTGAATTACATCCTAGATTTCGGATTTTAAAACAGTAT
>JBGTKR010000043.1:0-3778 GCA_041744535.1 Pyrinomonadaceae bacterium | reverse complement strand
GCAGGAAGGCTATTTGCGCTGGGATTCGCTCGGAGAATTTCTGGCGTTGCAGGCAAGTTTCGAGCACCTTGCACAAACTCAGAACAATAAAAAAGCCCAAATTCTGGCAGACGCTCTGGACGAAGCGAATGCGAAATTTTTAGCAACCGACAAATCTCCGGCAAGAAAATTAGGCGGAATAGACAATCGCGGTTCGCATTTCTATCTGGCAATGTATTGGGCGGAAAGCCTGGCAAATCAAACCGCAGACGCAGAAATTGCTGAAAAATTCGCGCCGCTCGCCAAAGCGTTACAGGAAAACGAAGCGAAAATCAACGAAGAATTGATCGCGGCGCAGGGAAAACCGCAAGATGTCGGCGGTTATTATCATCCTGATTCCGAAAAAGCTTACGCGGCGATGCGACCTTCGGCGACGCTCAATGCGATTGTGGATGGAATTTGAGAATACTAACATTCTATTCGGCTTTCGGTCTTCTGCGTAAACGAAGTTACAAACTGTGAAATTCAGGGCAACTTCTTACAAACTGTCCTGCTCGATTAAATCATAACTGAGATGTGCTTATAGCATCGCGATCACGAATAAAAACTAAAGTCTCAAAAGCCATACGGATACTGTTGTCGAATTCAAAAAAGCCCTGAAAACGAAAAAAGAAACCTGTAGTTTTTAGTGAATTTTATTAAGCTAAAATGCTGTGAAATGAATTCGACAACAGTATCCGACCATTTTTGAAACAATTTGGAGAATGAGATTAGTGTAATTTATATAACGGCTTTTAATCCATCCGTATAAAGGTTATTATGCCGAATGGTTCTTAATAATATACGAATTTTCAGTGTTATGCAGATTCATTCCGCATAATCATAAGTTAGATGGCTTTCTGTTACTCTTTAATCTGACCAAATGTTTAGAATGTTTGAAACTTACTGCCGATTGCAGCGTGGTATAATGTAATCTTGACTCTAATCAAGAAATATAAGGAGAAAAATTACATGAAAATTTCACTCGTAAAAGTTGTAGGTATGTTGGCTCTGTTCGTCGGGCTTGTCGGTTTTGTAAATGCTCAAACAAATGATGAAACGCCACAACCCATCACGGTTAAATCTCTGATTGCTTCTGAGATGCCTATTAATATTGAATTTGTGACGGTAACAAAATTGGAAGGCAAATCTGTTTTAACTTACTCTATTGCTAACAAGAACGTGCAAAAATTAGATGCAGTTGATATTTTGGTCATTGTCTTTTCGGCAGATGGCTACGCACGAGGCGGAGAAGGTTGGCGGCAGCGTTTAGATTTGGCAAAAGACGCAAATGCTGATTTTTCTATGCAAATGAAAACGGAAGTTGTGCCGGAAGACCGTGTAGTTTTCTTAATACACAAAGCCGAAGGACAAGCCGGACAATGGGAAGTTGATTCGACTAGACTTGTGAAAGCGGCAAAAGCTTTCGTTGCTGGTAATACTTATTCCTTACCACAACCACTCTTTTCCAAAACTAAATAACTATTGTCGAATTGATTTCGCTTCAAATAATCTCAATCTGAAGTGCACAAAATCGAAGAATTCTTTAGACTTGTAAAGGTCATTTTGAATTCGACAACAGTATCCCATACGTTTTTGAGACTTTAGTTTTGAGACGGTTTTCGAGACAATTTGCTTTTTGACGAGAAGCCAAATAAATAGCTTATCTGCTATAATTTCAATGATTTTGACCGTCTCAAAAATGCCCCATTTGAGACGGTTTTAATCATTATCTCGATTTAAGACTTTAAAGCTTGTCCAACATTTCTCGAACCATTCGGCAGATATTTCTTCAGCTCCTAAGTCTAATAATTCATCGTGATCTAAAGCCTTATCCTCCAACCATCCATATTTATCTTTAGGATGTGTCTGATCATATTTTAAGACAATGCCAATATCAAATGATTCCAACTGACGCGTAGGATACCCATTATCTCCAATCTCATACAATGCAGTGCATAAACCCCAATGGTCGTATTTGCCGCCTAGAGTTTCATTTGATCTGTGGCGATAATAGCGCATAATTTTGTTTGAAAGATGGTTATTGTATTTGTTTCAATAACAGGTCCATACGTTTTTGAGACTTTAGTTTTGAGACGGTTTTCGAGACAATTTGCTTTTTGACGAAGAGCCAAATAAAGGACTTAACTGCTTTAATTTTAATGACTTTGGTAGTCTCATAAACGGGCGTTTTTGGAAGTAGCTCAATCTCTGAGATTTAATCGGGACTATTACATCTAAAACCCTTGGGGTCTAACTCAAATTCAACAACATTTTTCCTGCATTTATACTTTTCCTTATTTTCTTTTGTCGGCATTATTGAAAGATCCCAAACTGCTTTAGTGCCTCTCATATATGTAAACTGGATGTCCTTCTCTTTATTAAAATATATTATTTGACCTCCAACATCTCCATACGGACAAGCAGTAAAATCTTTTTTATTTAAGAATATGTCTTCGGGTTTTATTCTTAAATCTTGCTCAAATAAAAAGAATACTTCATTTACAATCCATGTGCGTTCGTTTTCGGGTTTATCAATTTGATGACAATCTCTAAAATAATCAATTGAAACCTCCTTATTTTCGTTAATTGTATAAGTTATCGAGAGATAATCATCTCTTCCTTTGATAATGTCATCTCCTTCACCATAAATTCTGGTTACATCTTCAAGTGTCGAAACATATGGTGTTATTTTTAAGTATTCATTACGAATAATTCTTTCCTGACCTAATACAGTAAAGTTCAGAACGATAAGAAACAGTAAAGTAAAATATATTTTGTTTAACATTTTCCCTAAGACCTCTGCTATTGAGACATAGTACCGCTAAGTTGGAGCATAAAATTCAAATAGGCGTAAAATACCGCAATTTTTGCCTGAAAGGGTCGTTTTTGACACGCTTTTCATTTTATCCGAATTTAGTTGAAAAAGTTACCAAAAAATAAACACAAACTGGCAATTTGTCAGAAAATTGTTAGTTTTTCGGACACAAGTCTGAATGGTCAAGTCTTGATTTTTACATATAAAAGACCTGAAAAACCGACACCTTGCGTCTCTACACACATTGTCGGTATTGAATAATTCCCAGCGGACGCGATAGATTAGATTTATATGAAAAATGATTTTTCAAAACTTTTTTCGGGTTTTCTCTCTTCTTCGCTCTCCGGCGGGAAACAGGGCGAGATCGTCACGCGCGATATTTTTCTCGATGGCGAAGATTTCGTTTATCAGGCTTATTTACCGGCGCTGATCAAACAGAACGCCGGATTGCCGCTGATCGTTTTTCTACACGGCATCCGCGAACGCGGCGCGGGCGGTTATATTTCGGGAATGTTCGGAACGGTCATCAAACAATATCTCAAACAAATGCCGGCGGTCGTTTTGCTGCCGCAGTGTCGTCCGGATGTTTACTGGACGGACACGAAAATGGACAAAATGGTGATGCGGCAGATCGAAGCCGTTTCGAATGAGTTTTCAATTGATGAAAAGCAGAAATATTTAATGGGCGTTTCGATGGGCGGCTACGGCGTCTGGCATTTCGGTTCAAATTATTCGAACGAATTCGCCGCGCTTGTTTCGATCTGCGGCGGAAGTCCTCTGACGGGCGGAAACCGTTTCGCGCCCGTCGCCGAACGCATCGGCAAAACTCCGGCGTGGGTTTTTCACGGCGCGGAAGATAATATCGTGCAGGTCAGCGAATCGCGCAATATGGTCGCAGCAATAAAGGAAAACGGCGGAAACGTCAGATATTCTGAATATGAA
>JBGTKR010000042.1:0-7970 GCA_041744535.1 Pyrinomonadaceae bacterium | reverse complement strand
ATTGACGGCGGAAAAGGACAAATCTCCGCCGCCGCCGCCGCAATGCGTGAACTCGATCTCGAAATGATCCCAATCGTCGGCTTAGTCAAACCGCCCCGCAAACACAGCGAAATATCGCATCTACTAAAATTCGGCAACGAAGAAAACCCGATAATTTTCGAGCCGACAAATCCCGTCTTCCGCCTCGTCCAGCAAATCCGCGACGAAACCCACCGCGTCGCCGTCCAATATCACCGCAAACGCCGCGAAATCCGCGATTTTACATCCGAACTAACCGCCATCGAGGGCATCGGTGAAAAACGCAAATTAAAATTACTGCGAAACTTAGGCTCAATCGAAAGAATCGCCAAATCTTCAATCGAAGAACTAACCCCATTCATCGGAGCAAAAGCGGCAACAAAAGTTTTCGAGCATTTTGAAAGACAGAGAAAATTAGCGAAGCAATAGTCTAAAGCGAGAAATAATATTGTTTCATTTTCTCAGCCATTAATTTTCTTCTTGTTTCTAAAAAATACGGATAATCTTCAATTGTCATATCCATAATTTCAACCGGAATACAATTTGAACTTAAATTTTCTAACATTTCACTTTCAGATGAAATTCCGCTTAACAAATAATTTCCTTCATTAATTTGATTTTTAATAAGCTCAAAATAATGTTGAGGCGGTTTATTGCCAACTTTGATATTAATTTCGGACTGCATATAAACATAGTTTCCGATTTGATTGTATTGCCCTCTGCCCAAGCCATTTTTTTTCAAATAATCCTTTGGAAATAAATGATGAATATCGCCTCGTAAATCAATCAAATCGCTAACCAAAACATCTCTTGATAAAAAACCTTTGTCATTAGCTTTTACTTGAGATGCAAGAAAAACATTGAAATAAGGACTGCTGGCAACGGATGTGTCAAGATTTTGTGGTAAAGCCGCCGACCAGAATGCCTCAGAAAGCTCACCTTCTTCTTTTTCATACAAGTATTCCTCAAAAGGTTTTTCGGCAATTTGTTTTATATCAAAATCGAAGGAAGATTCGGGTGAGCCTGAATATCTTCCGGTCAAAATCGAATATACCAGCCAACGCTTTACAAATTTTTCAATTAAAACGGAACTGACTCCTAATTCCTTTAATTTAAGATAAACTATATACGCGAAATTCAGAGCATTTTGCGAGCGAATAAGTTTTGGTGAAATAAAACCTGCCGATTTTAGTATCATTAAGAATTTCTTGAAATTTGTTTCATTTATAAAATTATTTACGCCTGTTTTAAGTGTGTCAAAAGATTTTTCGGCAATCGAATCTTCATAAGTCCTTGTTTCAAAATTTCTACCCGATAATAAACTTACTAAATCTGACAAGCGACCTCGATTAAATTGTGAGGTAAATGCTACGCGAATCAAATCCGTATATTTTGGATCATACAAATCTTCGTTTTCAGTTTTTAGCCATTGCATCTTTTGAAAATAATTTGTCGAAGCAAATTCTTTATCGTTTTCTATAATGTGTTGATAAAATTCGGGAGCAATTGCCAAATGACAAAAATAATCAATTGCTTTTCTCAAAACATTTCCATCATATTCTGTATTTGCCGCAATTTTGCTCATTGCAAAATCTGCTTGACTCAAAACAACGCCTTTCGAATTGATGCGTATAAAAATTTCCGTTACGGTTTCAATTTCTAATTCAGGGGTAAGTTCTATTAAACCAATTTGCTTCTTGGGTATATTAATCAAATTTGTAAATGCTTTTTCTATCTGATCTTCATCAGCATCAGGATTTGACTCAAGATATTGCCTAACTAATTTTAGTATTCCAATATTTCCATTGATAGCATCTGAAATATCCGGTATCCAATGTTTGTCTTTAAGAATTGCAGGATTTTGAACTTCAAATTTTTCATCTAAAGGATTGAAAGCAATTTTAATTTTTACTTTCTGATATTTTTTGTTTACTACATATTGACCAAGAATAGCGGCAGTCAAAGCTGTGATTCTTTGTTGACCATCAATCAGAATTTTTTTTCCTTCACTCAAACTTCCGTCTTTTAACTTTACATTTGGATTTCGCCAAGCAATAACATATCCAACGGGATAACCTTGATAAAGACTGTCCATTAAATCTCGAACTTTTGATGAATCCCAGACAAACGGACGTTGGATCTCTGGAATTGCAATTTCGCCCGAAGAAACCCAAGCCAGAAGTGTTTCGATTAAGTGCTGATTAACTGAGTATTTTTGCATATGAAGAAATATCTGTGAAAATAGTAGATTCAAGCTGAATATAAATAATCTTTATCTAATTCGTCAATGTTAGCTAACGAATTTATATTTCGTTTTTTCTATGAGTTAAAATTTATAAAACTCAAAAATTTTAAATTTTATTTAGCCAAACTCAAAATTGCAGTTTCGACTTCCTGAGGTAAATTTACTGCTACAAAATCACTTGCCGAATAAAGATAGTCCTCGCCCGATTCATCAATGATTCTGATTAGATTTCGTTTTTCGGCTTTTTCATCTGCTACTGTTTGATAAACTTTCCAACGCTCTAACGACGCGGGATAATCTTGATTGTTGATGCAGATTACAAATTTTGTAATAGTTCTCATTACTTTTCAGGCACAAGTTCAATCAAACCGCGTAATGCTTTATTAACTGCTTCTGAATCGGAAAAATATTCCTGCACATCGGGTTCAAGAATAATCGGTCTTGTCATTCGTATGACTTTTGTGCCGTCTGATTTATGAATAATCGTTTGATGCCCTTCCTGCATTTTTTTGTAATGCTTTCCGCGAACACCTTTTTTGTTGCGAAAATCGTATTCTTCACGCATATTGAGAATTATTATAAATCATATTGACTTTTGAATAAACAAAATTTAGTTTAACAAAATTATGAATCTGAAATATCGCTACAAAGAACCGACCAAAACAACCGATAAAAAACCGCCGCTTCTACTTTTGCTTCACGGCTTCGGGGCGGATGAGAATGATCTTTTCGGGCTTGCTTCATTTATGGATGAACGCTTTTTTATTGCGAGTGTGCAAGCTCCTTTTGCTTTATCTTTTGGCGGGCGGGCTTGGTTTGAGATTTATTTTGAAATGGGGCAGGTTACGGGTTTTAATGCAAAACAATTTGAGCAGAGTTTGGGGATGATTCTTGAATTTGTTGATGAATTGGTCGCCGAACACGATTTGGACGGGACGCGAGTTTATCTGTGCGGATTTAGTCAGGGTTCGATGATGAGTGTGAGTTCTGTTTTTAAAGCACCTGAAAAATTTGCCGGAGCGGTTTTGATGAGCGGACGGGCGGCGAATGAAATGATTATTGAAGAAAATGTTGAAAAGCTGAAAGACTTCCCGATTTTTGTAACACACGGAACGCTTGATTCTGTTTTGCCGATTGAAAACGGACGGGCGACGAAGGAAATTTTGTCGCGTTTGCCGGTGAATCTGGAATACAAAGAATACCCGATGGCACACGAGATTTCGCCGGAAAGTTTGCAGGATGTGAGCAGTTGGCTGCGTTTGAAACTCGATGAATAATCTGATTTAAGAACTATAAGCCAGATAATGAAGCCCGTAATAAAGCAGAAAAATCGTAACGAAAGCGAGATAATAAAGCCCGGTCATAAAATATGCTTCGGTAAAAAGCGATTTGTCGGGCAGAACGAGCATATTTCGTGCATCGGTCGGACCGCGGACGATCAAGACGAAAAGAATCGCCACGATCATCAAATGCCCGATTGCGTCAACCGCTCCGAACTGCAAAACGGCAAGGACGAAAATTGACATAAAGCCCAAAGAAATAAGCCGCCCGACGACCGAAACCGCACCGAGCAAAATAAATGTAATGAAAAATTCCATAAAACCGGAAAGTTTCATAAATGTTGCGGCACTCATTCCCAAAAGCATTTCAGGATTTTCATTAAAGATCGGGTTCGTCCAATCGGCATAGGCGAATTTTTCCACCGATGCCCAGATCAAAGTCAGTCCCGTGCAGGCGAAAAGTACGACGAAGGCGGATTTTAACCAGCCTTTATTTCTGATTCCGGCAACACTCAGATAATAGCCGATACCGAGAAAGATCATATAATCGAGCAGATGATAAAGCCCGTATTGAGAGGCGGCGAGAATCCACAGAAGGAAAATACCAACGCCCGTAACCGGCGTTGTATGCCGCGAAATTACGCAGAGAGCAATAATTAAATGAATCCAGGGAACAAACGGAAGTTTTGTTTTAAGTTCCGGCGTGATAAAAAAACTTTCGCCGAATCCCAAAGCCCACCAAAGGAAAAGCGACAAAAAGAAAATTCCGGCGGCGGCTCGCATAATCGTATTTGCCAGTCCGTCGAAAAGTTTGAGTTTTTTGTCAAATTCGGCAAAATAACCTTCCTCGTAAATATATCGGTCGGCTAAAAAGAATAAATAACAGGCGATGACCGAAATGATGAACATATAGACGAATGTTTTGTCTATTACTTCGCCAATCGGCAGCGGCGGTTCGGCGACATTGAAGTCAACGAACCATTTAACGTGAGCGTCCGCTGTATCCGCGAAAATAAATATCAGAAAGACAAAGAGCAAAAACTTCAAAACTCTCTCAAGATAAAGGCGATCAAGCAACTTTGAAATCATCGGTTTTCTCAGGTAATTTGTGATTAAAATAAAAAAATCTAAAATCTAAAATCGCAAATCAAACTAACTGCGACCTTTTTTCGTGTTGTGAACCCAATCCATTGAAAGCGGTGATGCCATTTTCACATCAACTCCCAGATAATCGCGGAAAACGCCTTTTAAGTTCCCGACCTGCTCCTGTTCTTCGCGGTGTATATATTCATTACGTCCACCGTGCAGAGTCGGAATAATTACAAAGAAAACTCTCGGTATCGGACGATTTACAACTTTTTCAACCGATGGCTTAGGCTTTTGAACACTCATCAAATAATCGCCTTCGTCAAAATTCCGCACGTGGCACTGCATACAGGTCATTCCCTTTTCCTCGAACAAACGCCGACGCGGGTCTTGCAGTTCGGTTTCGGCGACCATATATTTTGTCTTGTAATCAAAAGCGTTGATGGTCGTGTCAACATTGCTTTTCGCAACCGTTCCGTCGGGCAAAACTTCGGGAATATAAACCGTTCCGTGAGCCTCGTCAATTAAATCCTCCCAGCCTTTTTTATACGCCGGATTATTTTTATCGGTAACGGGTGCGGGAACGGGTTTGTAAACCGTGCCGTCCGCATTCGGCTTGATGCTCGCCACGAATCCGGCAATCGGCGGACTTGTAATTGCCGGAATTTTTTTGCCGTTACGCATTACGGGGCGAACCATCATTGCTCCCAAAGCCCAGCCGTCGCCGTATAAATATCTGCCTTTTTCGTCATAGACATTTCCGCCGCCGAGTCTGGAATTGTGCGGAAGTGCGGCAAAATTCGCCTTCATTAAAGGTTCGCTCGGATCATTATAAATTAAAACCCAAGTTACAAACTTTTCGAGTGCTTCGCCGTATTTTGCTTTGTCGTTTTTGACAAAATCCTTCATATTTTCGCCGTCAAAAAATGTTTCGTGGAATTTTTTGGCGAATGTGTAATTATTTTTCTGCGTTATTTCAGCCGGACGCTTTGCATCGTCGCCGCGAACGATTCGCATACGCGGCATCAGATAGACCTGTTCGGCGGCTTCGGTGTTGAAATAAACCAGCCGCAGTTCAAAAACCTTTTTGTTGATTCGCGGACGAACCGCGATCAGATGCCAGTTTTCCGCGTTCCAGACTTTATTAAATTGCTTGCCGTCGGGATCAATTTCGGGATTTTTGTGCATAATCGCCAGTTCTTTTAAAGAATCGCGGAAAAGTTGTTTGCCGTTTGAAGGCTGAATTCCGTTTTCCTTGATTTTCTGTTTATCCGCTTCGATCTCGCCGATTCTTTGAAAAAGCGAAACAATATCCCATTTTTTATCTACGGCGGCGAGTCGTTGCGGATCAATAATCGAAACAAAAGCGTCAACTTCAAGCGAAGTAGGAGGCAGTTCAAGTAATTTAACCTTTTCCTTAACAACCTTGAGATTGTATTCCTTCGTAACGGTGCGTTGCTGACGGGATTTATCGCGTGGAATTTCGGTTGCTTTGACGACAAATCTGCCGTTTTCGCCGTCCTCTGCCCTCGGAGTCCAATCAACCGTTAAAGTGTTTTGATTAAACTCTGCCGATTTAGGTTTTTCGACCAATTCGACCTTTACAAAATCCGCTTCTTCATCAATCACTTCCAAACCGAAAAATATACGCTGCCCAAGACCGATCTTATCGTGATGCAAGTCGGCAATTTCGGGCAAGCGGTTTTCCATTTCCTTGCTGTCATCGGTAGTTGACTCAATTTTTGCATTTGTAATTGAAAAACTCTGGAAAAGAAATAGTCCAACAAATACAGCAAAAATCAAGAGTGTAAAAACTTGTATTTTTTGTTTAGTATTCATCTCGCCTAAATAATTTCTCATAAATATTATTCTCTCCAAACGCTCAAGACGTTCCGTCGGGAAAATTTAATTAGAAGATTTATCCACAATAAATTGTGTGGTTCTCAAAATTATACCTCAAATTTCACTTTTCTAAAAAACTCCGTCATAAGTAGATGCGTTCTTTGATAAACTTTTAGGTAATTCTAAATTTTATTTTGAAAAACAGATTATCTGAAATCTTAAATATGAAATCTGAAATCAACTACAATGTCGCCATAATCGGCGGATGCTGGTGGAATGATCTGTGCTTATTTTTCTTGAAACAGTTTTTACTCTTCAATTTATCGCATTTTTATCAAATGCTTTTCAAAAAATTCTGCTATTTTCGGATAAGTAAGCGGCGATCTCTGAACAATATGATCTACGCCGGGTAGTAAAACAAGTTCGTGTTCTTTGCCGGATTTTTGCAGAGCGTCGGTGAGTTTGATGGATTCGGCGACAGGCACATCGTCATCCGCCGTTCCGTGGATAATTAGAAGTGGAGATTTTAATTTTTCGATTTTGTCCAAATTATCACCCGCTTTGTAAGCAGTCGGGCAATCGGCGGGCAAACATCCCATATACGGCTCGACGGCGACACGCATTGATGAAGTATCCACAGCGGGAGCGAGCATTACGCCTGCTTTGTAGAGTTCGGGTTCTTCGAGCAAAGCACGAAGCGTAAAATATCCGCCCCAACTATGTCCGAGAATTCCGACGCGGGTTATATCCATATATTTGCGTTCTCTGGCAAGTTGACGCAAAACTGCCGCATGGTCGGCGATCTCGACCTGTCCGAAACGTCCCGCCGCAAAGTTTCCGAATTCCTGCCCTCGATTTGGAGTGCCGCGTCCATCGGTTAAAACAATTATAAATCCGCGATCTGCTATCTGCTGTAAACTTAGGATTGGCGGATAAGGCAAAACATTTTCAAAGACATTTGCATTCGGTCCGCCGTAGATTTCTTCGATGATCGGATAGTATTTTTTCGGGTCGAAATCTTTTGGTTTTATAATTAAACTACGAAGCTCGGTTTTTCCGTCAGGGGCAATGGTCTTGACGATTTCGGGAGCAAAACCGTAATTTTTCAAAAAAGATACATCCGGCGACCAGATGATTTTTCGCTGAGAACCGTCGGTGCTTATTTCTTCAACTTCCATAATGTCGGGAAAACCTGTTCGGGCAACCCGCATTTTGCTCATATCTTTTGAAAAATTTACAAGTATATTGGGTCCGTCCGCCAGTTTTTGCACATCTCCGTCTGCCAGAGAAAATCGGTAAAGCGTATGTTCATAAAGATCATCGCCAACGCCTTGCATAATCGCATAAACAAACCCGCGTTTTTCATCAACCGCCGCGAAATCTTGCACAAATCCAACATTTTTTTCTTCGGTTATGGAACGAATCAATTTTCCGTTTCGGTCATACAAATAAAGATGCGGAAAACCGCTTCTCTCGCTCGTCCAGATAAAATTCCCGTT
>JBGTKR010000041.1:0-1858 GCA_041744535.1 Pyrinomonadaceae bacterium | reverse complement strand
ATTCATCGGATTCGATAAGGAAGAGTTTTGCCGAAGAATCCTTAAATTCAACATATTCGGCCACCAGTCCGTATTTGACCGGCGGGTTTCGGTTGTGTAACTGACCGCTCCACCCGAGAACGGGCAGCGGTTTGATTCGTTGGTTTCCCAAACTTTGTGATTTTCACCCTGTTCCAGATGTTCTTTACCGTTGGTTTCCAAAGTTTCACGACTTGATTCGTTGGTTTCCCAAGCTTTATGTTTTTCTGTATTATTTGCCATTTTTTTAGTTGTTATTTATTTTGTAGTTTTTTTTGCGGAATAAATTTATCTATTTATCCGCCTCTTAGTTTCATTTATCCTTTTAGTATAAATGCAGTAAATTTTTTTATTTACTGCACTCGGAACATAAACCACGCAGAGTCAGTTCGATTGACGCAGCTTTGAATTTCGAGCGTTTTGCCGCCTCTTCAAGCAGTCCGTCCGGCAGAGGCATTTCCAGATCAACCAACTTTCCGCAATCGTTGCAGATCGCATGATCGTGCCGCGTCAGTTTGCGGTCGTAGAGATTGGCATCCATTCCAAACCTAATCTCGCCGATCAGTTCCTCTTTCTTCAAGTAATTTAGCGAATTGTAAACGGTTGCAAATGAGATGCCCGGCAAAATCCGGCGGGCATTCTCAAATACTTCGTTAGCCGACAGATGCTTATCCGAATTGCGAATCACCCGAAGCACGGCTTTACGCTGTTTTGTCAAATCTAAATTTTCGATGTCTTCCATTGCATAATTCATATTATTGTTTTGGAATTAGAATAATTCTTATTCCAAAGTCTGTCAAGTTTCTTAAAACATTTAGTAGTGTAGAAGTGTCCTAATAATTTGTCGCCGGATGATCTGTTAAATTTTGAGAAAAACGGCTTATCGCTAAGTAATTTTTCCGAGTATTACAGCGATGAAGACGAGCCGATCAAAAGATTTGTCGCGGAATATAAACGAGATAAATGATTTTTAAAGTAGCACGGATGTCGTGCTATTATATTTTCGGTGATCGAATCTTTTAAGAATATCGGAACGGAAGATATTTACAACGGACGAAATTCTCGTGAAGCGAGAAGTCTTTGTCCTCGGAATCTTTGGAAAATTGCTTTTCGCAAACTGGATCAAATTGATTCGGCGATGGCTTTATCTGATCTGCAAGTTCCGCCGGGAAATCGTCTTGAAATATTAAAAGGAAACCGCCGAGGTCAACACGGCATCCGCATCAATAATCAATATCGCATTTGTTTTACTTATACGGAAACAGGAGCAAAAGATGTCGAAATCGTTGATTATCATTAAAAAGAGGTGAAAAAATTATGGTTAGAATTCCAATAAACAGAGAACCGACGCATCCGGGCGAAATGCTCAGGGAAGAATTTTTGAAGCCGCTCGAAATAACTCAAAAAGAATTAGCGGATGCAATAAAAGTTCCGTATCAACGCATCAACGAAATCGTCGGCGGAAGACGCGGCATAACGCCCGCCACAGCTTTAAGACTGGCGAAATACTTTGGAATGAGTGCCGGATTCTGGATGAATCTGCAAATGAGATTCGATTTGTATTCAGCACAAAAAAAGGAACGGGAAGTTCTAAGGAAAATTAAACAAATAAAATCCTCGACACTAGAAATTACATAAATTACGGCGACGAAGATGAACCGATAAAAAGATTTGTGGCAAAATAAAAAATTATGTCAGAAGCAGCAAAAACAGATATGGAAACTAGAGTTGAAACGGATTCGATGGGCGAGATTGAAGTCGCGGCGGATAAATATTGGGGAGCTCAAACGCAGCGGAGTCTGCATCATTTTGATATTGGGTTTGATGTCATGCCGAGGGA
>JBGTKR010000040.1:0-4332 GCA_041744535.1 Pyrinomonadaceae bacterium | reverse complement strand
TCTATATTGAAGGAACGAAATTTTTTGTGCTGAATCTGCAAGCTAATACGCAGGAGCAGTAAGTAGTAAAGAAAAGACTGTAATATCAACAATTTAGCCATTTATTAACATACCTGTTAACTGAAAATTGGTATAAGTAATAGACATTATCGGAAATAAGACATTTCCTCAACATCAGTTATATCTATCGTTTGCATCGGTTGACGGAAACCGAAAATGATAATTCTCACTATTTTAATTCTAATGGTATTTAGCTTTATTCTCCAAATAACTGAGGGGTCGCGGAGTTTTGGGCAGAAACCCGAATGTCAATGAGGGTGCGTTCGGGAATTAACCGGCAATATCCAAAAAGCACCCTCCATAACTGTCGGGTTTCCGCCTTGAAAAACTCCGCGACCCCTCAAATAACTCCAAAAAACGAATAAAAATTTAATAAAGTTAAAATATAATCTCTACACCATTTGTTGCATAATTTGGAAATCATTTATTATTTGGTGTAAATTTACACAAATTTGTTGAGATTATGCAACAAATGGTGTAATTTCGTTTTCACTTACTAATAAAACAGCAACCAGCGTTAGCATTTCTACAAGAATTTCGGGGTTTTTAATTTGTTACCGCAAATTGAATTACAAAAGTCGGCTTAAAACTGGTTTTAGTGAAACAGGATACGACAGTTTCAATATTATTAAATCGGTTGGGAGTAATACGCAGTAGCAGTAGGCAAGTGCAGTAAGCAGTAGAGAAAAGACTGTATTATCAGCAGTTTAGTTATTTATTTAACACACCTATTTACCGAAAATTGGTATAAGAAGGCATCGAATTATGCGAAAAAACACTGATTCACAAAGATCACTAAACCGGAAAACAGATGGTGCTGATTTGATTGATGGAGTTAATAAAAACAACGGATCAACAGGTAATCAAGAACCGTTAGATCAGCAAACTAAACTTGAAGCACGTTTTATCAAATCTCAAAACAATTTAAGCACCAGCCGAAAACTTTTATTAAACAAAATTCTAAGCGAGCCGCACGAATCGTTTTTTCTTTCTTCGCGTGAAATGGCACGGCGATACGGAGTTGATTCATCAACCATCGTGCGGACGGTTCAGGCAATGGGCTATGAAAAGTTCGGCGATTTTGCGGACGATCTACGGAATCATTTCGTCAAGCAAATCACGCCTTACAGTTCGATGAAGGCGGCGGCTGAAAAAAAAGGCAGCGTTGCCGATTATATCCGGCAAAGTATGGATCAGGACTTGGAGAATTTGACCGCCCTTAAAGCCGGACTGGACGTGGATAAAGTATTGGAATTGGCAAAACAAATTCACCGCACGCAGCGAATTATCGTCGTCGGCGTAGATTTTGCCGCACCTTTAGCGGGTTTGCTCGCTTACGGATTAGTAAGATTAGGCTGCGATGCCGAAGCACCGGCGGGAAGCACCGGCATTGTGCAGAATAAGGTCAGAATTATGACCAAAAATGATTTACTTATTGCGATCAGTTTTGGTCAGGGATTACGGGAAACTATCGAAGCGGTGCAGCGGGCGGGACGGCAAAATGTGCCGACATTCGGCATTACCGACGGCGACAACACACCGATTGCAAAGTATTGCGACCAGCATATTATCGCCTCGACGATTCGCACTTCATTTCTTGATTCATACGTCGCACCGATTGCGGCAATCAATGCAATTCTGGTAGCGGTTGCCCACAGTCAGCCGAAACGAGCATTAGAATTACTTGCTCAAACCGATCAGGAAGACAGCAGCGGATCACGTTGGTATCGGGAAAATGTGGATTCCGACCTAGAGTAGATTTTTGATGAAATATCAAAAATGCAAGGTTTTGAAAACAGAGATCAAGCAGGGATAACAAATATTTTGCAATTTTAATTTTTTAAATTTTTTCTGGAGGCAAAGACAAAACAATGCGTAAAATCGGAAATATTATCAGTTCGTTGATCCTTTTTGTGTTAATCATTTTTTCAGCAAATGCAGAAGCACAAACAACTACATCTACTATTGAGGGAACTATCACGGATGCTAACGGGGCGGCAATCGCCGGGGCGGACGAAACTCCAAAACCGAAACCCGCAAACGAAGGCGTGCGAATTGATTTTGACGGAATCAGACAGAGAATAATTTCGGTAAAAGCTCTGCCCGCTGATTACAGCAATCTGGCGGCAGGTTCGGCGGGGACTTTTTTCTATACCGAACCGATTCCGGGAACCGTCACTTTACGATTGCAAAAATTTATGGTCGCGGCGAATTCGGCAGTTCCGTTTATGGAAGGAATTTCCACCTACACGATTTCGGCGGACAAAAAGAAACTTTTATACGGAGCGAGAGGCGGACGTTGGGGAATTATCGGCACGGATGCTCCCAAAAAAGTCGGCGAAGGAATGCTCAATGTCGCGGAACTCGAAATGAAAGTTGATCCGCGTGCGGAATGGGAAAATATTTTTCGTGAAACGTGGCGGATTCAGCGTGAATTCTTTTACGATCCGAAAATGCAGGGTGCGGATTGGAACGCAATCTATAAAAAATATCTTCCGATGCTTAAATATGCCGGTCATCGGGCAGATTTGGGTTATCTGATCGCTCAAATGGGCGGCGAATTGACCGTCGGACATTCTTATTTAACGGATGAAGGCGACGTTCCGGGCGAAGACCCGGTTTCAGTCGGAATGTTGGGTGCGGATATTGAAACCGAGGACGGAAAATACAAAATCATCCGAATTTATAACGGCGAAAATTGGAATCCAGAATTGAGATCGCCGCTCAGTTCTCCGGGAATAGACGTAAAGGAAGGCGATTTTATTCTCGAAGTGAACGGCAAACCGCTCGATACGGCGACAAATTTTTACAGTCATTTTGAAAACACCGCAATAGTTTTGAAAAACCCGAACCGATTCCGGCAAATGAAGTGCAGAAATACACGATCACTTATCCGGCGAACGATCATACTTTCAAGAAAGGACACCGAATTATGGTTCAAGTCCAAAGCACCTGGTTTCCGGTAATTGACCGCAACCCGCAAAAATTCGTGCCGAATATTTTTAAAGCAAAAGATACGGATTTTCAAAAGGCAACACAGCGGATTTACCGTTCAGGCAAAAATGCGACGAATATCGCTTTGCCTGTTATTGAGTCTGAGAAAAAATAAGGAAGTAAATAAATGATTAAAAATCTTCGACAAATTCTTACCGCAACGCTAATTTTTCTGCTTTTAACAAGCGTTTTTATAACGCCGATTGCCGCTCAACAAAATGAAGCCGTTTATGACATAGTGATTCGCAACGGTCGCGTTTTGGATGGTGCGGGAAATCCTTGGATATTGGCGGATGTCGCCATCAAAGACGGAAAATTTGTCCGCATCGGTAAAATTGAGGGCAAAGGCAAAAAGGAAATTGACGCGAGCGGAAAATATGTTTCGCCCGGATGGATAGATATGCTCGATCAATCGGGCAGCGTTTTGCCGAAAAACGGTTTGGCTGAAAACAAACTGATGATGGGCGTTACAACCGGAATCGGCGGCGAAGGCGGAACGCCCGTTGATGCTGATAAAATTGGTGAGTATTTTGCCGGACTCGAAAAAAGCGGCATTAGTATGAACTTCGGTTCTTATTATAACGAAACACAAGCTCGCGTCGCTGTTCTCGGAAATGATGCACGAGAACCGACACCTGAAGAACTTGCACGAATGAAGGCTCTGATGGCAGCGGCGATGAAAAACGGGGCGATGGGAATGACGACGGCGTTGATCTATCCGCCGTCGAGTTTTGCAAAAACTCCCGAACTTATCGAAATGGCAAAAATTGCCGGACAATACGGCGGAATCTATGCCAGCCATATGCGGGGCGAAGGAAAGGAACTGATTGAATCAATTGACGAAGCAATCGAGATTGGCGAAAAAGGCGGATTGCCGGTTGAGATTTTTCATTTGAAAGCCGCGTATCAGCCCGGTTGGGGAACGCTGATGAAAAAAGCCGGAGAAACCATCGAAGCGGCTCGCGTCCGGGGCGTAGATGTTACGGCAAATATGTATCTTTACACGGCGGGCGGGACGGGACTCGATTCGGTTATTCCTTCGTGGGCGTTTGAGGGGGGACGCGAAAAACTTATCGAGCGGCTCAAAGACCCGAAAATACGGGAGCGACTCAAGAAAGAAATAAAAACAGGTTCGCCCGGTTGGTGGAACATCGTCGAAGCGGCGGGAACTTGGGACAACATCGTGCTGGCAAGTGCGGCGAACGAAGACAATAAAAGATTTGAAGGCAAAAATCTGACTCAGATTGCCAAAGAATGGAACAAAGAACCGGCGGACGC
>JBGTKR010000039.1:0-2827 GCA_041744535.1 Pyrinomonadaceae bacterium | reverse complement strand
TTGATAAGAAGCTAAAAATTTTATGGTAATCAAATCAAAAATCACCTTGATGGTGCGGGAAAGTCCGTATTTAGATTTTCCCATCGTTCGCGGATGATGTTCGACGGGAATTTCCGCAACTCTCGCTCCCGCCCAACTTGCATAAATCGGAATAAATCTGTGCATCTCGCCATAAAGCCGCACATCTTGAATAACATCCCGCCGATACGCTTTTAATGAACAACCGTAATCGTGAAGCTCGACTCCGCCGATTTTTGAAATGATGCTGTTCGCAATCCACGAAGGAATCTTGCGTGTAAATAATTTATCTTGCCGATCTTTTCGCCAACCCGAAACGACATCAAAACCTTCGTCCAACTTATCAAGCAGTCTTTTTATATCGCCCGGATCATTCTGCAAATCGGCATCCATCGGAATCAAAATTTCCCCTTTCGCCGCATCAATCCCCGCCGCCATCGCCGCCGTCTGCCCGTAATTCCGACGCAGAGAAATCACCCGAACCCGTTCATCTCCCGCCGCAATTTCCTTCAAAATCTGCAAAGATTTATCCGTCGAACCGTCGTCAACATAAATAACTTCCGCCGTTTTCCCCAAAGATTCCAGAGACTCTGAAATCTTCGCGTGCATCGGACACAGGTTTTCTTCTTCATTTAAAACCGGAAGAAAAAGCGATAGCTCGGGCTTTTCTTCATTTTCTTCCAAATTGGAAACTACTTTTAATTTTGCTTGATTCATTTAATTTAAAATATTTTGCCACGAATTACACAAATAATACGAATGCAATGGTTTATTAATTAGTGAAATTCGTGGCTAAACTTTTCTCGCCGAAATCACAATCGAAACGCCAAATGGAAAACCTAATTTTTTCAGCCAGTATTTTTCCGCACTAAAAATTTTACCCAAAACTCCGTTAAGTGCTGAAATATTTATATTATTTTCAGATTCGGGTTTTACGCCCGTAATTTTCATCAAAGTTCTGCCAGCTAAAATCGGTGCGAAAAATGTAATATTGGCATAAGTCGCCCGTTCGATCTCAAAACCAGCTTTTTTCAAACGCTCGACAATTTGTTTTTTTGTATAACGAATCCGATGGTTTGAAATGTCATCCTGTACACCCCACAGCCACATAAACGCCGGAACAAAAATCAAAGTCTTCCCGCCTTTTTTCAAAACGCGAAACATTTCCTTCAACCCCGCCACATCGTCATCCAGATGCTCAACCACATCCAACGCCGTAACAACATCAAAACTCTCATCTTCAAACGGCAATTCCTCCACCAGACCTTTATGAACTTTCAAACCTTTCGCACGGCAAAATTCTAAAGCATCACTTGATACATCAACGCCTTCCGCCTCACCGAAATTCTTCAGCATTTCCAGATTCGCTCCAGTTCCGCAACCAACGTCAAGGATTTTGGCTTTTAGATTTTGGGTTTTGGATTGTTTATTTGGACTTTGGACTTTGGACTTTGGACTTTGGACAATCTTTTCAAGAAACGATTCAAGAATCGCCCGCCGCCCGACAAACCACCAATGCGAATCCTCAACATTATTCATGATCGCGTAGGTGTGTTCCTGCATTTCTTTTGCTTGTTGGGAGTGAATAGGAAATAGTGAATTGTGAATAGATTTTTTATGACTCATTTGATTCTTCCTTCTTGTATAGATGTTTGCGAAGACCGCTTAACATTTTTCCGATCTCATCTAAATCATTTCTCAAACTAAAATAAGTTTTTTCATCTAAGAAATTAAGACGATGAGCAATTAGTAATTGAGTTTCAACCTCACTTGTTGAACCTTGCGAAATTGAAAGAAAATGTAAAAATTCTTTATTAGAACTTCTCGCCGCACCTTCAGCAATATTTGATGGAATAGAAACCGATGCTCTTCTAATTTGAGAAATTAGCCCAAACTTTTCTTCAGAGGGAAATGAATTTGTAGCTTTATATACCAGAACAACAAAATCTACTGATTTCTTCCAAACTTCTAATCTTTCATGGGTTCTCATACACTTCTTCTCTTTCTATTCACTATTTCCTAATTTCTATTCACTACTTCCTATTCACCAATCTTTCCAAATCCGCACCAAGAATTTTGATTGTGCCAGGTTATTTTAACATCTGTCGCACCAATTTCTTCCCACCATTGCTCAAAGTCTTCTTTTGAAATGTAAAAAGCGGTCGGTGCGACTAAATGATCGAAAACTATATTATGCTGTTCACGCCAACCGAATGTTCCGAGGTGATTTAGATAATCGTTGTAGAAAAATTTGTTGGCGACGGTTTTCGAGGTTTTGTTTAACGGTTTATAAATTAATTTTGAAGCGAGAAAAACACCGATGGTCGGGAGTTTTGAAAGTTGATAAAGCGTCGGCTGATTCATTTTTGAAGTGAAACCCGTCCGAAGCGGATTGACGTAATTTATTATCCAGTCGTTATTTTCTTCGCCGTAAACCCACGCGGAAATATGTCCGCCTTTTCTGACTTTTGAAGCGAGCGATTTGAAAGCCTTTTGCGGATCGGGCGTATGGTGCAGAACGCCGACGCTGAACGCATAATCGAAAGCGTCTTTTTTGAAGGGAAGTTTGTAAATATCGGCTTGCACGATATGTGCATTTTCCAGATGTTTTGTTGCCTGAAAAGCCGATTCAACCGCTGAACTCAAATCTATTCCGACAATTTCCTTCGCTCCCCAATCGTGAGCCAGCATCGTGTGCCGACCTTTACCGCAACCGCCTTCTAAAACGATTTTGCCTTTGAAAAAATCTTTTTCGACGGGCTGCAGCCAACCGAGAAATTGTTCGGCATATTTTTCATCAACCTGCGTA
>JBGTKR010000038.1:0-4229 GCA_041744535.1 Pyrinomonadaceae bacterium | reverse complement strand
AAAATTTCATATACAAATCGGGCATAAATCGTTTAATATAGTGTTTGCACAAAAGTATTCACACAATATATTGCGTTTTAACCCGATTTGTTAAATCTAATAAAAACCAATTAAAATAACACTTTAGAGGAGGTGATTCCGATGATAACCGGAAGAGTATTACTTTTGAATTTTTCTTATGAACCGCTCGGCACGATTGGCGTGGCACGGGCGATCTGTATGCAGTTTTGCGATAAATTGTATGTGGAAGAATTAGACGGAGATAATGTTCTGCATTCACCTTCGACGACGATTCCCGTTCCGAGCGTCGTGCGTCTGCGTCATTATGTTCACGTCAAACGCCAACGCCGTGAGAACACAATGAAGCGTGTCCGCATCTATATTCGTGATCGTTATCGCTGCCAGTATTGCGGGGATAACAAAGCCGCCAAAGACCTGACGCTCGACCACATTTTGCCGAGAGCTCAAGGCGGAACAACGACACCGCAAAACCTTGTTTCCGCCTGCAAAAAATGTAACCAACGCAAAGGAAACCGCACCCCTGAACAAGCACGTATGCCGCTTCTCACACCGCAAAAACTGCTCCGTTTGGGACTAGACCACGTTTTGCTATGTCATTATGCAGAATCACGTCCCGAATGGAAAAAATATCTGTTTATGTCTGATTTTGCTGATGAAGAAGTAAAAATTGCTGCTTAAAATGTTAATGGTGAATAATGAATTGATTTTCTCAGTTTGCCATTAACAATTTACCTTATATTTTCCAATAATTTTTAAGAAATAGAACGCGGATTTCGCGGATCGGGCGGATTTTCGCAGATTTTTAATAATAAAAAAGAAATCCGTTAAAATCCGTTAAATCCGTGAAATCCGTCTTCTATTCTTCTCATTTTCTGACTTAATGTTATGTCACAAAACCTATACGAAAATGATTGGCTTTACGATCTTGTTCACGAAAAGCCTGCCGATAGCGAACAAATTGCCTTCTATCAGAAAATGATCGAAAAATTCGGTCAGCCTGTTTTGGAACTCGGAAGCGGAACGGGAAATTTTCTGATAACTTTGACCGAAAAACATTTTGAAGTTACGGGCTTGGATATTTCCGCAGAAATGCTCAATGCTTCAGAACGTCGTGCGAAGGAAAAACATCTCGAATCAAATCAAATCAATGCCGATATGCGTGATTTTGATTTGGAACAGAAATTCAAACTCATTTTTGTTGCGGGAAATTCACTACAACATCTAAACACAATCGAAGATGTCGAATCTTGTTTTGCATCAGTCAGAAACCATCTGAATCCCGATTCAAAATTTATTGTCGAAGTTTTTAATCCATCTCTGGACTTACTTTCGAGAAATCCGAAAGAGCGATTTTTTGTCGGCGAATATAAAACAAATGACGGTTGGGTTGTCATTACGGAGAATGTTTTTTACGACGCGGCGACGCAGATAAATCATATAAACTGGCATTACAAAAACCAGTATATGAAAGAAGAACGCACTGTAAATTTTACGATGCGGCAATTTTTCCCGCAGGAATTGGATTATTTATTTGCAAAAAATGGTTTTAGAATCGAACAGAAATTCGGCGATTTTGATGAATCGGAATTTACACGAAAATCTCCGAAACAAATAATTATCGCCGCTGTCTAAAAATTTATCAAAGGTTATTCAGTTTCATATTTTAATGATGAATGTGCTATAAACTTAAATATGCTTTTGCAAAATCCGACAAAATCAATCCTCAAACGACCCGGCATCGCCCCGAAAGAATCCTGTTGTATCTATATCTTCATATAATCCACAAACTTTTTTTATTTTTTCAATTTTCCAAATAGAAAGATGTTGCATCTAAACTATTATAGACAATTAAATCGTCTTATCGTCAAATACAAGTTCGGAGAATACGTTATGAAATTAAAACTAATATTTATCACAACTCTTTTTTTTATATTTACCATTTCCATAAATGCTCAAACTGATTCCAGCAAAACAAAAACCTGCATTCACCCTTATTCATTTAAGTTTGATGAGTTTTTAGTTAAAGACTCTGAAGACACAGCAAAACGCTTGGAAGAATTCAAGAAAAGGTTTGAAGAAGAAACAAAAGAAGCAATAGGAATTATCCACGTTTATGGTGGAAAGAAATCCAGCGTCTATGAAATTAAAAATCTTGTTGCCGAAGTTGAAAACTTTTTCGGTATTAATTCCGACAATCGCTACAAAGAAAAATTTAGAGTTTATGATGCAGATTATCGCACAAAAGCTACGATTGAAATGTTTATTAAACTACAAGAATGTAGTAAATATCCCGAAACAACCTCTGACTTTACTTTTGATGAAGTTGAATTTACTGAAATTACATCAAAAAATACTTTAGAAAAATCAAATGCAGATTTATCTAAATTAATTTCAAAGAAAACCAAAATTGAATGCACACCAGCAGGAAAGGCTGTAGGAATTTGTAGTCAGAATAAAAATGTTGTTGTTGAAGTTTTTATAATTATTGATACAAATGGAAAAGTTATTTACTCTAAAGGGGTTTCGGGACATCCACTTTTAAAGAGCAATACTTCCACAAAAATCAAAGATTGGACATTTCATCCTGTCGTGATAAAAAATAAACCATTTAACGTAAAAGGTATTCTTTCAGTAGAGATTGAACCTTTCAATGAACAAATAGTGAACTATTAATATGCTTAGATTTCATAACACTTTATCGGGAAAAATCGAAAATTTTGAGCCTCTGGAAGAAGGCAAGGTCAAATTTTATATGTGCGGTCCGACGGTTTGGGACTTTGCACACATCGGGAATTTTCGCTCGTTCACATTTGCGGATGTCTTGCAGCGTTATCTCAAATTTAAAGGTTACGATGTAACTTATGTGATGAATTTAACGGATGTTGATGATCGGATAATTAACGAATCAAACAAAAAAGGAATTTCAATCCAAGAAATGACCGCACCGTTTATTGTTGCATTTAATGAAGATATGGAGGCACTCGGAAATCAAACGCCGGACATTCAACCGAAAGCAACCGAACACATTCAGGAAATGATTGACATCATTCAAACTTTGCTTGACAACGGCAAGGCTTATGAATCGGAAGGTTCGATCTATTATCGAATTACGGCATTTCCCGAATACGGCAAATTATCGAAAATCAAATTTGAAGGCAATGTCGCGGGCGGAAGCAAGCGAATTGATACAGACAAATACGACAAGGAAGACGCGAGAGATTTCGCACTTTGGAAACTTGTAGGCGAAGACGAAACACCCGGTTGGGATGCTCCTTTCGGTCGTGGTCGCCCGGGTTGGCACATCGAATGTTCAGCAATGTCTATGAAATACTTGGGCGAAACTTTCGACATCCACGCCGGCGGAATTGACCTGCAATTTCCGCATCACGAAAACGAGATTGCACAATCGGAAGGCTCGACGGGAAAACTGTTTTCAAAATACTGGCTGCACGGCGAATTTTTGAAAATTGACAACGACACGATGAGCAAATCTCTGGGAAATGCTCACACTTTGCGTGATATTGTCGGACAAGGTTTTTCGCCGCTCGCAATTCGATATTTATTAATGTCTGTTCCCTATCGAAGACAATTGAATTTTACTTTCGACGGCTTAAAAGGTGCGGAAACGGCGGTTGAAAGATTGCAGCAATTTCGTCGCTTGGTCAAAGAAGAAAATACGGAAAGCGGTTCGGATGAAAAGGTTAAATCTTTAGTCGAAAAGTCTTTACAAGAATTTGAAAGTTCTTTAGATGATGATCTAAATACTTCGCAAGCACTTGCCGCAATTCACAATTTAGTGCGTGAGGTAAATTCGATTTTGACCGAAAGAGGTTTGAAATCTGACGATCAAAAAGCGATTCTTGATGCAATTGAAACATTCGATTCGGTTCTCGGAATTTTCGGCAAAGAACAGACAGAAATTCTTGATGAGGAAATCGAAAAACTCATCGAAGAAAGACAAACTGCTCGGCACAATCGGGATTTTATACGCTCTGATGAGATTCGTGATGAATTGGCGGAAAAAGGAATAATTCTTGAAGACACAAAAGAAGGCGTGCGTTGGAAAAGGAAATAATCTAAAGCGAAATTCCCTCGCACAATTTGCCGTCAATGCTTGTATAATTTAATTTTACTTCGGAAAAACGATTTGTTTCGTTGCAGTATGCGAGGCAGGTTTCAAATGGTTTTGAATAAATATGGATGCTGAC
>JBGTKR010000037.1:0-2297 GCA_041744535.1 Pyrinomonadaceae bacterium | reverse complement strand
TGGTTGAAAACCACGACATACATTTTATATGTCGCCATCTTCAATGGCTTTATCCGGTGATTATCTTTTCCCACAACTTGCGTTGTGGGCTACAAATATATCATCGGTTTCACCGATTAAGAAGTAAATTGAAAATTCGTTATTTTTGGACTACCCCGTAGCAAGTTGACGGGGCATTCGCCCAAAAATTAGTCGGTCAAAGCACCGACTACCACGAATTTTCTAAGAACAAGAAGTAACACCCTTTCAGGGCTAATTAGGAAACCCACGCTGCAAGCTGACGGAGAATTCTTTTAGATTAAATTTATTTGGTGGGTCAGGTTATTTAATTCCTTTTACTAAGAATAACTTTTAGCTTATTTGATTTAACCTGATGATTTTCCTTTATGCTCCAAAATCATTTAATATTAAAAGAAAACATTTCCCGGAGTTAAAAATTTAATGAATAAAAAACAATTCTTCTTTGCCCCTTTGCTTCTTTGCGGCATTCTCTTTTCTTTATCTTTCGCA
Source organism: Pyrinomonadaceae bacterium (assembly GCA_041744535.1). GTDB lineage: Bacteria > Acidobacteriota > Blastocatellia > Pyrinomonadales > Pyrinomonadaceae > Aridibacter. The sequence continues at coordinate 1,787 of JBGTKR010000037.1, read as the reverse complement.
GCTATCGCCCAAACAATCATCCCCGAACCAAAAAATGTTTTAGGCTTTACGCCCGGCGATGATTATAAACTGGCGGGTTGGGCAAAGATTGTCGAGTATTTTCAAAAACTCGATGCCGCATCCGACCGCGTTATTTTCAAAGAAATCGGCAAAACGACTGATGGCAAACCTTTTACTTACGCGGTTATTTCTTCGCCGGAGAATTTAAAAAAACTCGATTATTACAAAGAAATAAACGACAAACTCGCCGATCCGCGTTTGATTAAACGAAGTGATAAAACTGCCGAAAAACTTGTCAAAAAAGGCAAAACATTTGTGCTGATAACTCACGGAATCCATTCAACCGAAGTCGGTTCGACGCTTTCATCAATGTTAATTGCTCACAAACTTGCTTCGTCAAATGACAAGGAAATCAAGAAAATTCTGGACGAAACGATCACGATAATTGTGCCGAGTTTGAATCCCGACGGCGTTGATATTGTTAAAAACTGGTATGACAAAACACTCGGAACGCCATACGAAGGAACTTCGCCGCCCGAACTTTATCAGAAATACGTCGGACACGATAACAACCGCGATTGGTATGCGTTCACGCAGGTTGAAACGCAGTTGACGGTTGAAAAAATTCACAATGTTTTTCATCCGCAGATCGTCCACGACATTCATCAGCAAGGCTCAAACGGGGCGAGATTATTTCTTCCGCCGTATGAACCGCCCGTCGAACCGAATGTTCCGCCGGAAATTATCGAAGGTTACACCGAACTCGGAAATTATATGGCGAAGGAGCTGCGTAAAAAAGGTTTTGAAGGAATCACCAACAACACGTCTTACGACGCTTGGACACCTGCCAGAGCATATTCGCATTATCACGGCGGCGTGCGAATCCTGAGCGAAACCGCATCGGCAAATCTCGCTTCGCCCATCAAAGTAAAATTCGATGACCTGCGAAAAGGACGCGGCTTCGATGCAAAAGAAGTATCGGAAAATTTCTCACCCGTCTGGAAAGGCGGCAAATGGGGAATGCGTGATATTACAAACTATATGACATCAGCCGCTTTCCAACTTCTAAACCACGCCGCCGAAAACCGCGAAACTTGGCTCAAGCGATTTTATGCGATTGGCAAAGAAGCGACTCGACCGCGAACGCAAAAAGGCGAACTTTATGGATTTAGAATAAAAATTGACGATAATTTTCCAGAATTGTTAAGAATTCTTGACAGAGCGGGAGTTCAACACGGATTTCCGAATGGAGAAAAAAAGACGGAAGTTCAATTTACAACTTTTAGTGGTGGAACAGTATATTATCCATCAGAGTCTATAATTGTTCCGCTTGAACAACCTTACGGCGATTTTGCAAAAGCAATTTTGGAAAGGCAAACTTATCCGAATTTGAAAGACGAAAAAGGAAATCCGATTCCGCCTTATGACGTAACAGCTCACACGCTTTCACTTTTGATGAATCTTAGAGTTGAAGAAATAATAGCACCTTTCAAACCTGATTGGATAAAAAATGTTCGGATTAATCGGGCAAGATCAGATTGTCATCTTGGCGTTAACAATCAAATTGGAATCTACAAATCACATATTCCGGTTATGGATGAAGGTTGGACTCGTTGGGTTTTTGATGATGCGCCTTGTATGGAAAATGAAAATATTGTTGACCAAGAAATCAGAGCAAACAATTTCAAACAAAAGAAACCTCCGTTCAGCACATTAAATGAAAAGTCAAAAATTGAAAAAGGACTTGATGACCTGAAGTATAAAACAATCATCTTCCCCGACCAATC
>JBGTKR010000036.1:0-28991 GCA_041744535.1 Pyrinomonadaceae bacterium | reverse complement strand
GATGATCTCCGGCGACTGGGACGGCGACGGGGTTGATTCGATCGGTATCTACCGCAGCGGAATGTTCTTCCTGAGAAACTCCAACTCGACCGGTCCTGCCGATATTGTCCTCTCGTTCGGTTTGCCGGGCGATCAGCCGATAGCGGGCGATTGGAACGGTAACGGGATTGACACCATCGGAGTCTATCGTCCGACGACGGGCGTGTTTATGCTCAGAACGACGAACACATCGGGACCTGCCGACATCACCTACGTGCTGGGCAATCCGGGCGACATCGCCATCGCGGGCGACTGGGACGGCGACGGGACGGACACGACCGGAGTGTTCCGGCAGTCGAACGGGATCGTTTACCTGCGGAACACGAATTCGACGGGCAATGACGACATCTATCTGGTTTACGGCAATCCGGGCGACCAGCCGGTAGCAGGCGACTGGGACGGCGACGGGAAGGACAGCTTGGGAATCTACCGCAGCGGAGTGTTCTATCTACGGAATGCGAACACGACGGGATTTGCCGACATCGTGTTTGCGTTCGGCAATCCCGGCGACACACCGCTTGCCGGTAACTGGGACGGTCTGCCTTGATCGAGGTGTAGTAATTAAAACTTGATTATCGGCACAAACAAATATCAGCCTCCCAATGCAGGAGGCTGATATTTGTTTGTGCCTTATTTATTTTAGTCGGATTTTATATATTCCAAAAAGAAATTATTTTTGCGGGTCTTTCGGGTCTTTGATCTTGGTAGCATCAATTTTAGGAGTTAGAGAAAGCGGAACTACCGAAACGGATGCGTATTGTTTGTTTTTAAATTTAGTTACCAGATCATTATAAACTCTTTGCACATCGGCATAATTCGTTTTATTTAATTTGCTTATTTCATCTTTAACCGAATTGAGTTTATATGTGGAAATGTCGAACCAGAATTCGGCTAAATTCTCCGCATTCGAATAATTTTTCTTTAAGTCCGATGCGATCCGGTTTTTCGATTCATCAAATTGTTGTTTGCTGAAATTTCCGATGGCGGTTTTTCCTTTATCGTCGGAAAGTCCGAAAAATCCGCAAGTTCCGCTGTAAACAGGTAAATCCCTGCCATCCATAACAACGGGTTTTGATTCTTCGATCAATAAATTTCCGCGAAGCAGATACGGATTATAAACAAATTTTCCGCTGCGGCAGAATTGTTTTTGCCAGATGTCGGCTAAAATTTCGGCGGCATAATGATCCTTATCATTTCTGGCAGGTGCATTGACGGCTAATCTTATTTCTTCCGACGGATTTTCTTCGTCAATATTGACGATCAAAGGGGCTGCGTCGGGTTCGTCGGGAAGTGTGAATGTGGCGGGAACTTTTTTATCGCCTTTTTTCCAAGCACCGAAAAGACGGCGGGCGGCTTTGTATGCAAAGTCGGAATTGACATCGCCGATGATCGCCAGCGTCGCATTATCGGCGTTGAAAAATCTCTGTTCGGCAAAGATCAGATCGGCGAAATCAATTTTCCCGACGCTTTCGGTTGTTCCCTGAATCGGTCTGCCGTATGGAAAATCGCCGAGCAGTCTTTCGGCAATCGCAAGGTCGGCAATGTATTTCGGATTTTGTTCGAGCTGCTTTAATTTTTCCAGATGTGCGGCTTTTATTTTTGCGGTTTTTTCCTTGTCAATCGAGGGATTTGAAACCGCCGGAGCAAGCGTTTCGAGCAAACTTACGAATTCGTCGGCTTTTGCCGTGGCATTGATTTGCAGATAATCGTAAGTATTTACAATTTCCAGTGTACCTTCCAAATCTTCTTCAAAAAATTGTCTGATGCCTTCTTCGGGAAGTAAAATATCCCCCAGCAGAACCATCGTTCCCATTTTATCCTGCGGATCAAACGCCGAACCGCTGTGAACGCGGATTTTGACCGTAACTTTTCCGGTATTCGGCTGATTCCAGACCAGAACTTTGAGTCCATTTAAAAGTTTTTCCTCACGCGGTTCGGGGAAATTTATGTTTTGGGCAAAGGAGAGATTTGTTAAAATGAACAAAAGTAAAGAAAAAACCGTAAATCTTTGGAAATAAATTTTCATAATTTTGAATTTATATAAAATAAGAAGATTTTCAATAAATATTTAGTTGCGAAATTGCTTTATTAAGTTGTTAAGTTAAAAAAATAAGAAAATATGTTAAAAGTAAAAAGTTTAGATGTCCACAGGCATCGCGTCAACTATTAACAGCATCCATATAAATGTTAAGGATTTTTTTAATAATTTCGTAAAGGACTTAACAAAGTAGAAAAAGTCGTTATAATTAGAATTGAAGTTAGTGTTTAGCACTTTTAACCCCAATAAATTAAGAGGCTAGAGAATTAAGATGGAAAAAATAGTAAAATATTGCACAGCGTGCGAAGAAAGTTTCGCCGAGAAGTTTTCATTTTGTCCGAATTGTGCGGGCGAATTATCCGCTTTTGAAATGAAACCCGTCGGTCAAAATTCTGAAGTCAAAGCATCTGCGATTCCTGTAATTTCAGATGAACCGGAATTGGAACTTTCAGAACCGATCAAAAAAGAAAGCAGTTTCGTAAATGAATCTGCCGAAGTCGCTTCAGGCGAAGTTTCATTAAACGGTGATTCGGATATAGAGGAAAGCGAAACGGTTTTTGAGCCGATAAGTTTTGATGCGGATGAAACCGAAGATGAGCAAATTGTTAGTGTCTTTTCTGATGAGAAAGAAGCGGTAACAGCCGATTCTTCGGAAAAAATCAGTAGTGTCCCGGAAACATTTGCCGCCGCCGAAACGGCTGCCGATGCGGATGTCGTTTATGACGATTTTAAAAAATCTGCTTCAAGCAGTAATTTTTCCGCAGGTAACAATAATTATACGGACGGTGAATCGGATGACGGCGGTTATCACATTACGGTTATTAAGGAAAAGGGCGTTCAGCAGAGAAATATGCTGCTGCTCGGTTCTGCCGTTTTGATAATAACTCTGACGCTTGCCGGTGTGGTTTATTCGATCTTCGATAAAAATTTACTGGTCGGAGCAATCGGCGACGAAGGTGTATTGCTCAGTTCGGTTACGGTTGAAGAAAACCCGATTGACGTAGAGAAACCGGAGAAGAAAAAGGATGACGACGAAGGCGGCGGCGGCGGGGGCGGCGGTAAGGAAGAAAAAACCGAAGAATCAAAAGGTGTTTTAGCCGACCAGACCGAAAAACCGCAATTTCCGCCGACATCGAGAGCGGTTAAATTAACCAGTCCCGATTTGATGATCAAGCGTTCAACCGAAGGACCGCCGACTAAACGACCTCCTACCGATGAGCCTTACGGAAATCCGAATTCGACTTCAACACTTACCTCCGACGGCAAGGGAAGCGGCGGCGGATTAGGTTCGGGCAGAGGCACGGGACAGGGAAGCGGAATCGGAACGGGTGAAGGTTCGGGAATCGGTTCGGGCAGCGGAAGCGGAATCGGCGACGGAATCGGAGGCGGTAGAGGCGACGGAACGGGAGATAGAAATCCAAGACCACCCGCAGACCCGCCACCACCGCGAAATCCGCCACCGGCAGGTCCGACGGTTGGAATCCAGATTCTTTCCAAACCGCGACCGGGTTATACGGATTCAGCCCGAACTAATAATGTTCAGGGAACTGTTATGCTGACTGTAACATTTTTAGCCAGCGGTCAGGTCGGCGGAGTTTCCGCGGTCAAAGGATTGCCCGACGGTTTAACCGAAAAGGCAATTGCCGCGGCAAGACAAATCCAATTTAAGCCCGCTATGAAAAACGGTCAGGCTTATACGGTTACAAAACGAATTCAATATAACTTTACGATTTACTAAGTAACAGTTTCAAAATAAGGTAATCCATCTAAAAAGAGTTTTTAGACTGGAAAGAGTTTTTAGACTGGAGCGTAAGCGTCCCCGCTTGCAATGAGCCTTTTCTTAAAGGCGAAAGCAGAACTGACAATCTTTAAAGATTAAATTTAAGTTGAGTGTTAATAAACTTTGCTTTCGCGTCGAAACGACACTCATTGCAAGCGGGGACGCTTACGCTCCAGTCCGCTTCGCGTTTAATTTGATGGGTTACTTTATTGAAATTCTGTTGCTAAAAATTAAGGTTAAACAAATCAAAAGATCGGGAATCGAAATAATCGGTTCACGATCTTTTTTTTGGTTTTGAGTCCCGCTTTTAAGCGGAATCTTCGCCACGCTTCGCGGGCGTTTGCCGCCTGAAGGCAGGACTCAAAACCTTATTTTAAACCGAAGAATTTTTTGATATTTTTGAAAACGCCTTTTGCTTCAACATCCGTCTGTGATTTATTCTCCTCTTCTTCGTGAACCAAAACCTCTCGGCGGTCTTCGATTATTTCGCCGATCACTTTGGCGATTTCGGGATTTTTTTCAAGGATCGGTTTTAAGATGTAGGGTTTTATTTCCAAAACCTGTGTTTCCGTATCGGCGATCACATCGGCGGTGCGTGGTTCGCCGGTAAATAGACTCATTTCACCGAAAAAATCTCCCGCTCTTAAAGTTGAAATGGTTTTGGAAATTCCGTCTTCCTCGATTTTGACATTCACAATTCCGCGATGAATTATGAACATCGTTTTATCGGTTTGACCCTTTTGAATGATCGGTTCTTCGGGGGCAAAAACTCTGACTGAACAACTTTGCGAAATTTTTTGCGTTTCTTCGGCGGAAAGCGGGGCAAAGATCGGCACGTTGTTGATACGTTCCTGAATTTCATCCGCCGTTTCAACAAAAACATCACTTTCATCGGATTGTTTCGCCGTGTAGATGGTTCTGGTCGGATAGGCAAAGTCCAGATCCTCGCGTTGGAAGGCATACCAGATTCGCTGGCGTATAAGTGCATCGGTATCGTTATGTTTGCGGTAGTTCGTGATCCAGTATTTTACTTCCCAGTCAATTCCGTTATCTCCCAGATTTCCGATGCGAACCTTCGGACGGCGTTTCGGTGAAACATTTTCGACCTGCCGGACGGCTTCGCGGACGACCTGTATGACCTTGGCGGGTGAATTCGTATAAACGGTATTAAATCTGACGATGCGTGCGTTAAGATTATCCTTCGGAGCAACTTCAATGGTTTCCTTACCGATCACGCTGTTGCTGATAACCATCATTTTGTTTTGAAACGTGCGTATTTTTACGCCCCGCCACGAAACATTTTCGACAGTTCCGATTCCCTGATTCGTTATTCTGATTATATCGCCGACCTGAAAGGACTGATCGGCTTGAATGGCGATTCCGGCAAATAAATTTCCCAGCGTGTCCTGCAACGCAAGACCGACGACAATACCCAAAATCGTCGAACCCGTAAAAAGCGGTGCGAGCGGTATCTTCGGATACTGCGTCTGGAAAATTATAAAAAATGCAACGATGTAAATTATGACCGAAAGAACGGTTTTTAAGAGCGAGGATATTTCATATTGAGTGGAATTTTTCAGAGCCGTTCCGAAGATCACATCCATTATGAATTTGATAACGGTAATAACGATGGTCATCAGCAGAATTATTTTGATGATTCTGAGAGCATTGACCATCAAGCCGAGCAGAATTTCAGCCAGCTGACTCGGCTGTCCCCCGGTCGTTGATACGATCTGATCTTCAGCGTTTATAACCAGATTAAATTGTGAATAAATACTTTGCCGCAGCCATTCTTCAACAAACGGAACAAGAATCAAAATAAGCGTAACGGAAGCTACGACTGCGATGAAGATATAGAATTTTTTTTGTAAGTTACCTGATTCCATAATTTTGCCGAATGAATTAGAAAATATCAGTAAACGTCGTAACAAGCAATAAAACAGAGAGAATTGAAACAATAAAAGTTATCAGCCAGGCGGCGTATTTAAATAGAACGGAATTTTTATATTCGCCCATAATTTCCGCGTCGCTGGATAATTTTACGACCGCAAAAAGTATAAACGGCAGCAAAAGCCCGTTTAAAGCCTGCGTAACAAGCAAAAGCCGGATTTGCGGAATGCCCGGAATCAAGGCAATGATCGCACCGAGCAAAATAAGTGCGGTGAAAATTCCCAAAAAAATCGGAGCTTCGCGGAAACTTCTCGACAGACCTTTTTCAAATCCCAATGCTTCGCTGATCGAATAAGCCGTCGCCAGAGGCAAAACTCCCATCGCCAGCATTGACGCACCAAAAAGCCCCAGAGCGAAGAAATATTTTGCATATTCGCCGGCGACGGGTGCAAGTGCGGCGGCGGCGGTGGCGGCGGAATCTATGCTCGTGATGCCTTGTTTGTTGAGCGTGGCGGCGGTGGATATGACGATAAATGCCGAGATCAAAACGGCAAACGTCGTGCCGACGATAACATCGGCTCTTGCCAGCGATAAATCTTCCTCGTCCATTCCTTTTTCAACCGCCGCCGACTGCACGAAAAACTGCATAAACGGTGTGATCGTCGTGCCGATAAGTGCGACGAACATAAAAATATAGCCCGTGTCGGTTTGAAAACTCGGCGAAACGATCTCCCTTCCGATTTTGCCCCAATCGGGATTTGCCAGAATTGCCGAAAAAACATAACCGAGAAAAACCAGAGAAATTGTCAGAAAAACTTTCTCAACCCGTTCCTGAGTTCCTTTGACGACGAGCCACCAAACCAAGCCGGAAACTACGGGAATCGTGATAAATCTCGATATTCCGAAAAGTTCCGAAGCCTGTGCAACGCCGACAAATTCCGAAACTATCACGCCCGTATTGGCGATAAGGAATGCCAGCATCACGAGTGCCGTCAGACGCACGCCGAACTGTTCACGAATCAGATCGGCAAGTCCCTGCCCGGTTACGACTCCCATCCGCACACACATTTCCTGCACGACGAGAAGGCTTAAAAGCATCGGAATAAACGCCCACATCAGCGTATAACCGTAAGCCGCACCGACGGTCGAATAGGTCGCAATTCCGCCCGCATCATTTCCCGCATTAGCGGCAATGATTCCGGGACCGAGAACGGCGATGTAGGCGTAAAATTTATAATTGGACAGATTTCGACGAAGACGCGAAGGATAGCGTAAGACCGGTTTTAGAATTTGTCGGAAGGAAAAAGTTCTTTTCATTATAAAATTCGTCTTCGTCTTGCATTTTTTAAAACCTCAAAGAACGGATTGTAAATTGAATCGGAACTCAAATGCAAAGTATTGCGAACAAATAAATTTATAAGTTTTGAAAATAATAAAAATTTTCATTTGAAAAATATTAATCAAAAGCCGAACCGCTTGAGTTTTTAGGCTTTCGCACATAGACTTGATTAAAACTTGCGATTTGCGGTCTGCAATTTGCGGTTGGTAAAACTGAGGAGAAATAAAAAAAATATGTCGCATAATCTATTTAATACAAAACAAACATTTACAGCCGGCGGCGGGAAGGAAGGAACATTTTATTCCCTGCCGCAATTGGAAAAAGAAGGCTTGGGAAAAATTTCGCGTCTTCCGATCTCGATTCGCATTGTGCTTGAATCGGTCTTGAGAAACTTTGACGATGGCAAAACGATTGACGAAGATAATATCAAATCGCTTGCAAACTGGGGAGCGAACGATCAGCGAAATGATGAAGTTCCGTTTGTTATCGCACGAGTTATTTTGCAGGATTTTACGGGCGTTCCTTTGGTTGTTGATCTGGCGGCGATGCGTTCGGCGACGAAGCGTCTGGGCGAAGACCCGGAGATTTTAGAGCCGCTTGTTCCGGTTGATCTGGTAATTGACCATTCCGTGCAGGTAGATTATGCGGGAAGCGACACGGCTTATGAACGCAATATGGCGAAGGAATTTGAGCGAAATGCCCAACGCTATAAATTTCTGAAATGGGGAACGCAGGCGTTTAACGGTTTTAAGGTCGTGCCTCCGGGAATCGGGATCGTTCATCAGGTGAATTTAGAATATTTAGCACGCGGCGTTTTTGAAAAAGACGGCGTTTATTATCCCGATACATTGGTCGGCACGGATTCGCATACGACAATGATAAACGGCTTGGGAATTGTCGGTTGGGGAGTCGGCGGAATCGAAGCGGAAGCGGGAATGTTGGGGCAGCCGATCTATATTTTAACACCCGATGTCGTCGGAATGAATTTACACGGCGAACTGCCCGAAGGTGCAACGGCAACCGATCTGGTTCTAAGAGTTACGGAGATTTTACGGGAAGCTAAAGTCGTCGGAAAATTCGTCGAATTCTTCGGCGAAGGAACGGCGAATCTGCACGCAACAGATCGTGCGACGATTGCAAATATGTCTCCCGAATATGGTGCAACGATGGGCTTTTTCGGCGTTGATGAAAAAACGCTCGATTATTTCCGTGCGACGGGCAGAAGCGACGAGAAAATTGACACGATTCGTAATTATTATAAGGCTCAAGAAATGTTCGGCATTCCGCGGGAAAACGAAGTTGATTACACAAAAGTCATAAACTTGGATTTAGCGACGATCAAACCCGCCGTTTCCGGTCCGAAGCGTCCGCAAGACCGTATTGATCTGGATAAATTCAAAAATAAATTTGCCGAATTATTTACACAATCAGTTAAAGACGGCGGTTACGGCAGAGAAGCCGAAGATTTCGACAGGGAATTCGGCATCACTTTGAACGGACGGCAAACGGGAATGATCACGGGGGGCGGTTCGCAGAATGAAAAAACAATTCCCGTGGCAATCATAAATGATCTCAGCCCCGAAAACACGAGCGTTACGTCCGAAGCGGAAATGGTGCAAAACCGTCCGACACCCGACCGCGTTGATGCGGACGATGCTTTTAACGAGGAAAAACCGACTCACGAATCAATCGGACACGGCGACGTTCTGATCGCGGCGATAACTTCCTGCACGAATACCTCGAATCCGGGCGTTATGCTCTCGGCTGGAATCTTGGCGAAAAAAGCGGTTGAAAAAGGAATGACGATTCCCAGATATGTCAAAACATCACTCGCTCCCGGTTCGCGTGTCGTTACGGAATACCTTGAAAAAACAGGCTTGCAGGAATATCTTGACAATCTGGGTTTTGATCTCGTCGGCTACGGCTGCACAACCTGCATCGGAAATTCCGGACCATTACATCCGGCAATCGAAAATGCGGTTGTCGAACACGATCTTGTTGCCGCTTCGGTGCTTTCCGGCAACAGAAATTTTGAAGCGAGAGTTCATCAGAATATCAAGGCGAATTTCCTTATGTCGCCGCCGCTTGTCGTTGCTTATGCACTTGCGGGAACGGTCAATAAAGACTTGGTTACAGAACCGCTCGGCAAGGATAAGGATGGGAACGATGTTTATCTGAAAGATATTTGGGCATCGCTCGAAGAAGTCCGCGAATTAATGGATGCGGCGTTTAATCCTGAAACTTACAAAAAACTTTACAGCGATTTTGCCGAGAAAAATCCGATGTGGAACGATATTCCGACTTCTGTCGGCAAAGTTTATGAATGGGATTCGAGTTCGACCTATATTCAAGAACCGCCTTATTTTGACGGCTTTACAATGGATGTCGGCGAATATGAGAACATCTATAACGCCCGTCCGCTCGCAGTATTCGGCGGTTCTGTAACGACCGACCATATTTCGCCCGCCGGTGCGATCAAACCGGATTCGCCCGCCGGTTTGTATTTGCAGGAAAATGGAGTCGAGCCGAAAAACTTTAATTCCTACGGTTCACGTCGCGGAAACGACCAAGTAATGCTTCGCGGAACTTTTGCCAATGTTCGCATCAAAAATCTTATGGTTACGCCGAAGGAGGGCGGTTACACGCTCCATCAACCGTCGGGCGAAGAAATGACGATCTACGATGCGGCGATGAAATACAAGGAAGAGGGCATTCCGTTAATCGTTCTAGCAGGTGCGGAATACGGCACGGGAAGTTCGAGAGATTGGGCGGCGAAAGGGACACTTTTAATGGGTGTAAAAGCAGTTATTGCAACATCTTACGAAAGGATTCACCGTTCAAACTTAATTGGAATGGGCGTTCTTCCCTTACAATTTAAAGACGGCGATTCGGTTGAATCTTTAGGTTTGGACGGAACGGAAACTTTTGATCTGACGGGACTTGAAAATACGGATGTTAAACCGCTTCAAGACGTTAAGCTAAAAATTAAACGTGCCGACGGAAGCGAAGTCGAAACAAATTTAACTTTACGAATTGATACGCCGATCGAGGTTGAATACTATCGCCACGGCGGAATTTTGCAATACGTTCTGCGGCAGATCATTAATGAGAACAAAAAGTAATAAATTTTAAATAAACAGGGTTGAGCAAATGAATCTGCTCAACCCTGTTTTATAAATATTAAGTTTTCTAAGCCGCTAAAGGTATTTGCGGCGGAGTTTGCAGTTCATAGAAACGAACCGGAACAGCCGCATTTAACTTTGCCTTTTCTTTACGCATTTCATACCACGAATCACAAAATGAACAATGGTAAAACTTAAATGAAAAATCCTTTGCCTGATAATTAATATCAAGTTCCTTATTACAGTGCCAACAAGTCATAGTCCCTTACCTCTCTATTTTCGCTAATTTTACGACAGGACTATATTTTACCACAGGTGGATGGTAAAAAAGCAAGGGTTTTTTTTGTGAAAAATTTGGTTAATAACTCGCCAAAAATCTAAGTTGTTGTAAAATAATTAATTAAATAGAAATTTATTTAAAAAATAAGTATAAAAAAAGTTTATAAAAAGCATTTAAAACGGTTATGGGTTAAAAAAAACAGTAAAAACAACAACTTTTGATGTCGAAGTTAAGTTGCGGCACAAAAATTATTCCTACAGGAAACAAATGATTGATGCAAAACAAATTTTCGGAAACATAGATATTTATCTTTTTGATCAGATTTTAAAAGACAGATTTTCGCCAAACTCGAAAATTCTCGATGTCGGCTGCGGCGGCGGGCGGAATCTGGTTTATTTTTTGCAGAACGGATTTGATGTTTATGCAATTGACGAAAATCCCGAAGCTATCCGAAATGTTGTGAATCTGGCAAATTATTATGCTCCGAATTTATCTGCGGAAAATTTTCAGGTTTCAAAATCCGAACAAATGCAGTTTAAAGATAACTATTTTGATACGGTAATTTGCAGTGCGGTTCTGCATTTTGCTGAGAGTGAAAAGCAGTTTAATGAGATGTTTGATGAAATGTGGCGGGTTTTGAAAAAGGACGGAATATTTTTTGCCAGACTTGCTTCGACTATCGGAATTGAAGACAAAATCCGGCAGATAAAAGGCAGAAGATATTTGATTCCCGACGGTTCGGAGCGGTTTTTGGTTGATGAAAAAATGCTGATCTCTTTAACTGAAAAAGTCGGCGGAACTTTTATTGAGCCGATAAAAACTACAAATGTTCAGAATCTGCGGTGTATGACGACTTGGGTTTTGCAGAAGAATTAAAAGAATAAATATTCTTTTTACTATTTACTTGAGGGGTCGCGGAGTTTTGGGCAGAAACCCAAATGTCAATGAGGGTGCGTTCGGGAATTAACCGGCAATATCCAAAAAGCACCCTCCATAACTGTCGGGTTTCCGCCTTGAAAAACTCCGCGACCCCTCATTTAATTAAACAAAGCCATTATCATAATGATAAATAAAATAACTACGATAATTGCAGCCGTCAGACAGCCGATCTTCAGCCAACTGTAAGGTCTTTCGCCCTGCACTTCGCCGGTTCTGCCGTTGACGATTATCTGATAAACCTTGTTGTTGAATTTATAAGCTCCGGCATAGACGGGGACGAGAATGTGTTTGAAGGTTATATCGGAATATTTCGTGTCCATCGTTGCGACTCTCTGCCGGTCGCCGCCGATGTCGTTTCGGCAATCATCTTCAATTACGGGATTTATAACCATTTTGAATTTTTCAAACCCGTCTTCCAATGAAACTTGATAGGTCTGGGCTTTATGTCCCGATAAATAACCCGGATCGTAAGAAGCCAATTCATTAAAATCAAATTTCAGATGGCTGATATAATTCGGCAGAACGCTTGTTGTGGCGGGAATTGGAACATCGTCAAAGTGCCTTGTTACAAAACCCGAAGCCGAATACCAATTTGTTTTTGTAACCGTGCGGGATTTTCGTTTCCCTTCGGAATCGGTGTAATATTCGGTGTCCTGATAGTTTTCGCCGCGTTGTCCCGTATAATCGGTTGCCGTATTTGCATCAAATGTCCAGAAGGGCAAATAAATGCTTTGGGCTTTGTCGTGTTGAGCCATTGTTTTTAAGGCATTCGGAGCAAACCAACGCGAACTCGTCCAATTTTTAAGCGATGCGATTGCCTCTTTGTTAGCGATGCTGAACGGCAGAACGCCTTCGGGAGCAACGAGCGGATCGGCGACCTTCGGTTGAGCAACGATCTTAGCAGTACAAAAATCACAGCTTGTCGCCGTTTCCGGCGGAATAAATGTAACCGTCGCTCCGCAGCTGTTACAAGTTACCTGCATCGCATCCCTGGCAAGCGGCTGTAATCTTTCCGTTTCGGGACGCAGGAAACTGTTCAGATCACGCTCGACAATATCAGCCAAATTTGTCCGAATGGTTTTTTGAGCATCGCAATAAGGACAAGCGAGCTTGCCGATCTTAGGTTCAAAAACCATATCAGCACCGCAACTTTGGCAGGAATATCGGTTTATATTTTCGTCTTTGATTTGGGGGTTGTTTTCCATAGCTTTTTTTGAACTGTTAAAAACTTAAAAAAACTTAGAAGCTGTGTTCAAACTCCTTTCTATTCGCTGAAAGCGAAATTTTCGATAGCGTCGGGTTGAGCCTTTGGCTTACCCGACGTAAGTTATTCAAGGTTTTCGACGCTGTAAGTGTCGCATTTGTCGCGGTTTAATGGCTCACTTTCAGCGAGCAATAATTTGTTTTCAATCTAGCGGCGGGTGTCGTTTCACTTCGTTACACTCTACCCGCCGCTGGCAAATTTATCGCTTTCAGCGATTATTTAGAGTTTCCAAACAACTTCTTAGATAAATTCAAGGCAAAAAAGGACTTTTTCCGCCGCGTCCGATTCGCATATTTATCAGCCAATCAAGCCAGCGGTATTTTAGAGCCTTCGGAGCGAGATGTTCGGTAAAACCGATTGTTTTTCTTGGCTTGCCGTCGCGTAAGGTCAGCGTCATTTCACTTAAAAAACGCAGATAGAAAAATGACGAATCTATAACATTCTGCTGTTTGACGCGAAGTTTTATATTGTCTTCCGTAACGATTCTCATACGTTTTGGATATTTCAAACCGAATTTATCTCTGCCGGTTTCCTGAATTTCGTATTCGGCATTTTTTTCAATTAATTTATTGTCCTTTATCAAAAATAATTTCGATTGCAGTTCCTCTTTTCCGATTTCGCAATAGCGGTAAAAAACAGCCGTCGCATCCGGGAAATGCGAGCGTCCCCACTGCCAGTTTTGCACGGTTCCGGGAAGCCAGCGATTGTCGAAATTGTGATCGTGATAACCCGTTCCGCGAAAATTTATCTCTTCCTTTTTTTTACCTTTGCGGTCTAAGATTGTAATTTTTCCCGTTACATCGGAACGCGAAGCAACCAGATTCCAATAATGGACGGAATCCTTCAGTTCATCTTTTCGCGGAAGCATATCGCTTTCAATCGAAAGCCATTCAAAATGTGCTTCCAAACGCCTGTTTTTCGAAAGTTTTGCGTTAATTGAAAGAGCATATCCCGAACCGTATGGAGCAGATTCAAAATGAAAGGAACTTTTACCGATACTGCATTTCGGAATATCGGTAGCGGCGGAAAATTCATCTTTGGCAAATTCATTGACGGCTCGGTAAATCGGCTTACCGTTTCGATAGTAAACAAAAGCCAATGCCGGAAATGATTGATCGGAGCGGGAAAGGGTTTGAGGTTTTTTTATTATTTTGTGAATAAACGAATTATAGCGTGGCGAAAAAATAAAATTATCGAGAAAAATTATAACGATGCCGTCTTTGCCGTCGTCGCTCAAAGCGTCAAAATACCACCATTCGTAGCCTTTCGCATCTTTTTCGGGATGCCAGACATCGCTTTTGACACAGGAGGAAAAGGAAAAATTTTCCTCTGAAACTTTTCGGGCGGCACTTTGCATTAATTTTTCGTTTGGAAATCCGATTAAATAACAAGTGAAGCATCTCAAAAAAAGAGAATTATGGCAAACTTTTACGGTGCAATTGAATCATTATTAATGAACTTCTATCTCTCCCGAAGATTTTGAACAAAAAGGAGATAGCTTAAAATAATGAAAAAAATCATATTGCTTAGTGTCATTTTAATCGTCGGATTATTTTCCGCCGCTTGTCCGAAAAGAACAAGCATTGCCGACATCGAATCAAATCCGGGAAAATTTACCAATAAAGACGTAGCCGTTGCCGGAATCGTTAAAACGAGTTACGGCGTTTCGATTCCGCTTGTCAACCAATCCGGCGGGATTTATAAAATTGACGACGGCACGGGTGCGATCTGGGTAATCACCAAAAGAAGCGTGCCTTCAAAAGATGCTCAATTGGGCGTGAAAGGCAAAATCCAGAACGGTGTAAATTACAATGGCAAAAATTACGGTCTGGTTTTGATGGAGGACGACAGGAGATTTAAAAAAGATTAGTGAGATTTGCGGGTTGGTGATTTGCGATTGATTACTAAAATGCGAAACAGAAGTTGAAAATTAACTGAACTCGTAAGCTCTTTCTTTGCGAACTTTGCGTCTTGGCGGGAAATTATTTCTCCCGCAAAGTCGCCAAGCACGCTAAGTGAAAACCAAGTAATATCAGGTTTTAGTTCAACTGCTAATTAAAATAAATTCAAGAGTTTAACAGGCGGGCTTGCCCGTCTTTATTATTTTTGATGAAATGATTTTTGAAAAATTATGAAAAGAGTTATCGAAATATTTGATGTAAAATACACTCGCCTGCATCGAGATTTATCGAAAATTATTAAAAAAACGCCGCCGGACAAATTATTCTATAAACCGCCGGAAATTGGTTCGATATTTTCTGTCGGAGAATATGTTTTGCGAAGTGCGGGAAAAGTTGAACAGGCATTCGGCGGAATAACGACAAGGCTCTGGGACGATCCGTTTGAGTGGACACTGCCGGAAGAACTTGCGACGAATGAAAAAATTCTGAACTATTTAGATGAAGTTGAAGCAACCGGAAAAAAAGGTTTTGAGTTTTTCAATTCCGATGAAGATTTAAAAAAGGAATTACCCGCACCCGAAGAGATCAAAACTTTATTTGAAATTTTACTGGAAACATTAGTAATAGCGGAAAATCTTCACGGGCGGGCGGTCATAATTTTTCAAATAATTTCCAATCCGCCGAAAACTTGAAATTTTACGAACTCTCGGCGATAGTTTATCGTAGAAGTGTATAACACAGGCTTTGGTCGGAAGTTTGCCAATTTTACAAGGAGAGATTATGTATTGTCCACGCTGTGGAGAAGAACAAAGTTCAGATAATTTAAGATTTTGCAATCGGTGCGGTTTGCCGCTCGGTTTGGTTTCCGAGGTTTTGTCAAACGGCGGAACTCTGCCCCAATTGGAAGAACTTTCTAAAAATAAAAAGTTTTTAACGAGAAAGAACGGGGTGTTTTTTAGTGTTATCTGGTTTATGTTTTTCGTCCCATTCGGGGCGGCGTTTTGGTCGGTTTTAGGTGTTGATGAATTGTCGGCGGTTTCGGCGGTTTTTGGTGTATTCAGTTCATTGTTGATTCTGCTTTTTTCCATATTTTTCTTAGGAAAGCCACCGAAGGACTCACTAAATCAACAAGCGTTTGTTCAAAATAATAATGAAATTCTGCAAAATCTGAGTGGACGGCAAACCCGGCAAAATATTCTGTCGCCGCAGCAAACTCAAGCGGCACAGGATTTTGTCGCACCTCCGGCGGCGAGTTGGAAAAAATACGATACCGGCGAACTCGTTCAACCCGGAAGCGTTACGGAAGGAACGACGAAACTTTTGAAAAAAGAATTAATGGAAGAAGAAGAACAAACGAAATTTTTGAACGAAAATTAAAATTGAGGAAATATCTATGTATTGTCCACGCTGTGGTCAGCAGCAGCAAATCGAATCTATCAGATTTTGTTCCCGTTGCCGTTTTTTGATGATCGGGATGAATGACGTTATTGAAAACGGCGGACTGCCGAAGGAGATTTTGGATAAAAAACATCCCGACGCGATCTCTCCGAGAAGGCGGGGGTTAAAACAGGGCGGATTATTGTTTCTTTCGGGAATTATCGTCGTTCCGATTTTAGGAATCTTTACGGCAATGATGAACGGCGAAGGTTATGCTGCCGGAATCGCCGCGATTCTCACATTTTTGGGCGGAATTATCAGAATGATCTACGCACTTTTCGAGTCGGGAACTCCGACGCTTGAAAATGATGGAATGGTTAGCACGCTCAAAAATGATTTGCTGGGAATAAAGAAAAAACAAAAAGCACTTCCGCCGCAGCAAACCGAACCGATAGAAACTAATTTTCAACCGCCCGCCGGACATTGGCGTGAAACCGCCGAACTGCAGCCGACGGAGGCAAGCGAAAAACAGACTCAAACATTCAACAAAAAAACATTTTGATTTGAGATTAAACAAAGGCGGAAACCCGAATGTAAATGAGGGTCTGTCTAATAATCAACAAGCTAATTATCAAACAGCACCCTCCATAACTGTCGGGTTTCCGCCTTTTACTGCAACCGCCGATGATTTCTAATATCCAACCGCTTTTCCATCGCTTCGTGAATCAATTGCTCCCAATCTAACGCCTTTGTCATCAACCGCAACCGCCGTCGCCAAAGCCAGATTTCCCGGACTTCCGGCGAACTTATGTCCGTATTTTTCCAAGATCGTGCGTGTGTCGTTGGACATTCCGTAAGGCTCAAAAAGTAACATATCGGGCAGCCATTGATGATGAATTCGCGGAGCGTCAACGGCTTCCTGAATATTCATTTTATGGTCAATCATATTGATCGTCGTCTGCAAAACCGCCGTGATAATTCGCGGTCCGCCTCTTGCTCCGACGGCGAACCAGAATGTGCCGTCTTTATTCAAAACAATTGTCGGTGTCATCGAAGAAAGCGGACGTTTCATCGCACCGACGGCGTTTCTTTCACCCTGAACGAGTCCGAAAAGATTGGGTTTTCCGGGCTGTGCGGCAAAATCATCCATTTCATCGTTGAGCAAAATTCCCGTGCCTTTTGCCGTAACCGCCGAACCGTATAAATTATTGATCGTGTAAGTGTTTGAAACGACCATTCCGTCTTTATCAATAATTGTGTAATGCGTCGTGTCCATTGATTCTTTTTTGGGAATTTCGCCGAATTTAATGTCTTTGCTGGTTGATGCTTTGGTTAAATTTATTGATTCGGCTCGTTTAACCGCATAATCTTTTTGCATCAATTGAAATGTCGGGATAAATGAAAAATCGGGATCGCCCATATATTCGGCACGATCCGCAAAAGCACGTCGCATCGTTTCGGCTAGAATGTGATATTTTGCCGCTGAATTATGTCCCATTTTATCAAGGTCATATTTTTCGAGCATATTCAAAACTTGAACCAAAACGATCCCACCCGAAGACGGCGGCGGCATTGAAATTATTTGGTGTCCGCGATAATTTCCGCGAACCGGAACTCTTTCTTTGGCAACATAATTTTTCAAATCCTGCAAAGTTATCAAACCTTTATTTTTCTGCATATCGGCGGCGATAAGTTTTGCGGTTTCGCCTTCGTAGAATTCCTTCGCACCGTTTTTCTGCATACGTGTGAGAGTTTTTGCCAAGTCAGATTGTTTAAAAAGATCGCCTTCTTCGTAAAAATCGCCGTTGTTTAGGAAAACTTTTTTGCTGTCCTCATATTTTTCGAGATTTCCTTTGTAAGATTTGAAAAGTTCGGCAAGTCTGTAACTTAAAACGTAACCGTCTGCGGCAAGTTTTCTCGACGGTTCGATCAAATCCGACCAGCTTATTTTGCCCGAACCGTATTTTTTCAAAGCGTATTCAAAACCCGCCGGAGTTCCGGGAACGCCTGCCGCCCGATAGCCGATGATCGAGCCGCCTTCGCCGCGAATCAGTTCACCTTTTTCATCAACATAAATATCTCTGGTAGCCATTTTCGGAGCCATTTCGCGGTAATCAATCGTCGTCGCTTTGCCGTCTTTGGTGCGGATAACCATAAAACCGCCCCCGCCGATATTTCCGGCTTCGGGATAAACGACCGCGAGTGCGAAACCGACGGCAATCGCCGCATCAACGGCATTTCCACCTTTTTTTAAAACGTCAACGCCGATCTGCGATGCGAGTTCGTGCTGTGAAGCGACCATCGCATTTTTCCCGCGAACCGGATCGCCCCAAGCGGCTTTTGTCTCAAGCGAATTTGGGAGAACAACAAAAGAAAAAAGAAACGAAAAAACAATAAGTTTTGTAAATAATGTATTTTTCATAGTTGGATAGTTTATTAAAGAATTTTAAGCAGATGCTGAATTTAAGAAATTATAAATCAGAAATTATTTCAGAGAAACTTTTTACTTTAATATATTACTCCGAGTTAATTCATAATTCATAATTCATAATTGGTTTATCCCTTCTGCAAAATTTTCCCGACCATTTTTTGTCGAAAATCGAAAATGTAATTTAATTCTTTACGAACATACCAGTGCATCAGATCGCCGAAGGGTTCGAGCGGTAAGCGATAGCGAACTTCATCTTTAATGTCCGTTCCGCCGTCTTTATTTTCGTTAAAAGTATGACGGTGAATCCATTGTTTATAAGGACTTTTCAGAGCCTTATCGGTAAAAGCATTCGGCGGATTCCATTCGGAAATGATCGTTTGCCAAGTTATCGGAATGCCGCGAAGTTTTAGTTTATAATCAATCAAACTGCCTTTTTTCAGATCAATCGGCTGCGGCGTTGTTATTTGGAAATTCAATTCCGGCGGCGTGATGCGTTCCAGATTTCCAGCATCGGCAAAAAAATCAAAGACCTTTTCAATCGGTAAATCCAATCTCAAATCTCTCGTTAAAATATGTTCCGCCATTTTTCCCTTGTTCGTAAAAAATAATTTTAAGGCTGAATTCTGAGCATATAACTGCAAACCGTAAAATGCTGTCCGGGAGCAACCTGAACCCGCTGACCGACGGGTAATTCGGCATTATTTACAACCGTTGAATTGCGTCCTTCGTTGATAATTACATAATTATTCGATTTGTCTAAAATCAAAGTCAAATGACGGCGGCTGATTTCGGGATCACCCGCTAAAGCGATGTCCACGGGTTTTGATCTAGAGCCGCGTCCGACGGCTATTTCTCTGTTGTAGATCGGCACGACATTTTGCCGCACGCCGTTTCGCCAGATTTCCAGATTATAAAGTGCATTATTTCGCTGATTGACTCTTGTCATTTCCTCAACATCATTGGGATTCGGCTGAGGTTGATAATTCGCGTCTGTTCCCGGAAAATTTTGCTGCGTCATATTTGAAGGCAGCGATTGATTTTGCGTGAAATTCGGCGGCGGCGGATTCGGATTCGGGTGAAAAGTTTGATTTTGTTTTGGAATCGGCTTGTTTGGTTTTCGGCGTGCCTCGACGCTGGTTTTGGGATGGGAGCTTTCCTCCCAACTGTGCTGAACTCGGATCTCGTCTTTTTCGAGCGTTCCGTCAACCCGCAGTTCAACGGCGAAACTCTGCGTTTCGAGTTTCTTTTTGCCCGCAATCTCCTTCGCTCTTTCAGCCAGAACGTGATATAGACCCTGTTCGAGTCCGCGTCGTTTTGCTCCCTGCCATTCTTTATCGTCTTCTTCGCTCAGAAAAATTATGTATTCGGTCGGAATGATCGTCGTGCCTTGCGGCAAGGGAACTAATTCCTTCTGCATCACGTCTTCGACGGCACGGGCGATCTTGACGATAAATTCCTCCGCCTGACTTCGCGGGCTGACCTGAGCATCGCGGGCGGCTTGTTCCAAAACCAACTCCGCACTTTCACCGTCAATCCAACGCCTGACTTTGTCCAAAACACTCACGCATTTCTCCTATTCATCGAGTTTTATTAAATCTCCGTATGCCCAACCGCGTTTTGCATTTTGATATTTATTGATCGGGCGATTTTGTTCGGTGATTATTACTTCATACCAATTATTTTCTTGGTTGACAATCTGCAAACGAGAGTTTTTTGAAATTACCCCGATCGGTTCATTTCCCGTCGTCGGTGCGGGACGCAGGTTTATGTCGGTGGTCGCCGTTCCCGTTTTTACGTTAGCAGTTGAACTTACGCTGCGATTTAATATGTAATTATATGTTCCATAAAGGCTGACTGCAAAAAGCCCCAGCAAAATTAAAAATGTTGCCGCAAAACGCAGAGATTTCTTTTCCCGCTTCGATTGCGGTTGGAGTTCGATATTTATCTGATTTTCAGGATTTATAATCTCAGCCTGATTTTGCGGAATAAACACGGGCGGCGTTTTCGGCGGTTCGACCAACGGATTATGATTGATCTTAACGGCAAACGGATCAGCCGAATCAATCGGTAAATCCTTTAATTTCAAATCTTTTGAAGTATCAAAAGCGGGTTTTTGCGGAGTCAGCGGCGTGTAGCCTTTCGTAACTTGCGGCTGCGGAGTCAGATTTGAACTCGTCGCAGCTTTTGCCGCAATATTGGCATTTTTTATTTCGTCCGAAAGATGCAGTTTTGCCAATTCCTGCCAAAATTCATTGACATCTTGAAAACGGTTGCGCGGATCGCTTTGCGTCGCTCTCCGTAAAATCTTCAAAAGTTCCTCCGCCCAAGGTTTTTGACGCACGGCAAAGGGAAGTTCGATGATCGGCTGATTTGCAAAAAATCTCGGTGATTCATTGGTTATCAAAACATATGCGGATTTTGCGAGCGAATAAATATCGGCGGCGGGCGTGAGTTTTTGAAATTTTAATTTACCCGTTTCGCCGGAAAGCATCGGACTGTGTTCGGGCGGAGCGTAGATATTCGTTCCGACTCTGGTGATCGGCGAATCGGTCTGCGTAAATCTGGCAACGCCGAAATCCGCGATTTTTACGATCTTTCTATCATCGGTCAATAAAAGATTCTGCGGTTTTATATCGCGGTGAATAACTCCGTTTTCGTGGGCGTGGGATAATCCGGCACAAACCTGTTCGAGATAATCTAAGGCTTGATGCAGTTCCAGATGTTTTTCGCGGCAGAATTTAGCCATATCTCCGCCCGGCATATATTCCAAAACGAGATAATGAAAAACCGTTCCGCGTAAATCTCTGGCAGTCCCGTGTCCCAGACGGCTGATGACATTCGGATGGCGGACGCGATCAAGAGCAACCGCCTCGTTTTGAAAATTCTCCACCAGAGTCCGTTCCAAATCCAAATCCAGGTCATTCTGCATAAAGACGTTAAGTGCTTTAATAACGACGAATTTATGCGGCGACTGCGGTGAAGCCAGAGAATCCTGTGCAGCATAGATTTCTGCATAACTTCCGCGACTCAACCTGTCGCGGATGTTATATCTATCGTCCAAACGGCAATTTTTCAAGGACAGTTCTTTCATAAGAGTTCGGAGATTTTTATTATAACAGAGAAACACTCTACAAACTTCATACGATTTTCAGGCTTTTAAGTTCGGGTGGCATCAAGCACAAAAAAGCGGCTGATTTTGTCAATCAAATCAGCCGCAAATGTTAAATTTAAGCAATCCGTTAAAATTATTTACAATCGCAAATGGAAAATTGCAAATCGCAAATATTAGTTGACTCTTTGAAAACCCGTTAATTGAATTGTTTGAAAATAAGGAGTTCCGGGCGGCAGACGAGTCGGATTTAGAAATGTTTCATCAAATACCCAATTTCTATTGGGTGCTCCGTAAACCTTTACGCAGCATTTGAAAGCCGCATTGCTGTTGCGGGAATTGTATAGATTAATCAGCGATCCCGCATAATTGACTCTTATTCCGTCCCATTTTTCAAGAAAACGCTTGAAATTGTGAACACCACCGGCAAGCTGCATATCCGTGCCGCCTTGGTCGGGTTCTCCGGTTTCGATCAAACTCGAGCGGGTATCACCCGAAATCATAGCAAAACGGACGGTGGTTTCATTCGGCACTCGACCATTTAAATTAAAGGCATTTTTAAAACTGCCGGCATCAGTCCATTTGTTTGAGAGAATCGTTACCGCGTCTGCGGCAATCGAGGCGGGAATGTGAGTCGGCTGATCCTGCGGCAGATATTCTTCAGAAGTCGTCGGCTCGCCGACGGAACTTATTCCCGTCGCATTGTAATTTCCGAGAGTATAAACGCCGTTTTCCGAAGCAGCCGTAAATCCACGGGTATTTGCCGGAGTAGCGGTGTCATAAATTCCGGGAAGTGTCTGTCCGTTTATCAAGCGAATTCCTCTCCGATAATATCTATGTTCGAGTGTTGCGGCGATTCCCTTAAAAACGCCGACGCTGTATTTGACCGCCTCGCCGCCCGATCCGTAATCCATTTGCAAAAATCCATCGTCATTTACATCCTCGCCATACTGCTTTATGCCGTCGTTACCAAAAGTGGCGGTGCTTCCGTATATATCCTCCATATCGTATTCACCGTCAAAATCCTTATCACCGCGGCGGTCGGATATATATAAAACCCAACCGTTGGATTCGGGAATATCGGTGGCTTTAAATTTGCGGGCATTAGCGGTAAAAAACGGCGTATCCGCAGGCATTTCGCTGTCAAAATCGCCGTTTAAGAATTTCCGCAGATTGGCGACATCAATATCCACCATACTCAAAACCCCGGCTGCCGGAACTTTATTACTGCCGAAAGAGGATGTATTCATATTGTCATTATAGATACCTTCTCTGGCATCGAACATCTTGATCGGAAATGGAACTATTTTCGCGTCGGTAAATCCATCAATATATGCCGCCTTCATATGAGCCGTATTATCTCCGCTGAAATCTCCGAAAGTCCCGTCATCAACCGAGCCGACGGAAGCGGAGGCAACGACAAAGTTATAATTTTTGCCGTTCCAAGATTTATCGGTTATAAAGGCTGAACTCGAATCAACTACACCGTCGCCGAAAATAAAACGCTGAAGTTTGAAAATGGAACGCTGGTCAATGTTTTTTAAATAATAATCCGTCGTGCCGTCGTAGATCGCAAATTTATACCCGCCATCATAAATCGCCGATGCAGCTTCCGTCATTCCCAAGGCGAGTATATCTTGAGTAATATCAACCGTTTTAACCGTATTTGTTGATTCATTCCACTCGACCGTTTCTATTTTAATCCAAGTTTCCGTTCCCGATCCGCGGTAAAATCTTTCGCCGTTGAGCGTTGTCGCTTGATATTCCGTCCCCATTTTTCTGGGCTTATATCCTCTGGCACCTGATCCCGGTTCTGAGCCGTCGCCGCTCGAATCGCCGTCCAAACGGATGCCGCAATCATTCGCCGTCGCCCCCGTTCCGATGCCGGAAGCACAGCCGGGAAGTTTGGCTTTGCTGTCGGCGAGAGAGATGCGTATGCCGGTTTTGTTATAATATCTTTCCTGAGCCGTAATTACGCTGTCGGCAGTTCCGGTAGTTACGGGATTTGAAGCGTTGAGCAAATCTCCGACGGCTTTACCGCGTTTGATGATTTCAATGTAGTCGAGTGGATTTCCGGCGAGTTTGCTGGCTTTGCGAAGCGGTAGTTCTAGTTCTGCTTGTTCGGCTAGGAGATTTCCCTGAAACAGAACTTCATTTGCCTTCCAGTTTGCGTTGCGGTAGGCGACGGGCATATCGGCTTGGTTGATAACCGGAGAGCCGTTGACCGTATCCCGTAAAGCACTTCCCATATCATTGTTAAGCGAAACAAATGTTCCGGCGGCATTTTGAATTTTAATTTTGTCGGTATATGTGCCGGAAGAATCGCCGTTACGCATCACGTCCGTTAAAATTTGTCCCGCCGCGGTAACTTTTGAGGTGAATTTAAGTAAATTCCCGGATTTCATATAAATATGTCTGTTTGAATGAACTCTGCCGCCGAAAGCGAACTTCGGTCCGGGGTGAAATTCGAGATCATCTTCATAGAAAATACCGAACTGAAAGATCGGTATCAAGTTATTAAAAAATCTGCGACGCAGAGCAACCTGAACGCCGCTGTTTTTGTCGGTTGCCGTCGTATCTATCTGCCACTCGTCGCGTAAGGCACGCAAGCCCTGAAATTGCTGTCCGGTCATTACGACTTCTTCAGCATCGCGGGTTTGGTCTATTTTTTGTTCAAAATCATATTCGCCGGTAAAGTCGGTGGGAAATTTTTTTTCAACCCCGTTAGTTCCGTGCAGATCGGCATCCGATGGAGATAATTTATAATCGAAAATTTTGTTGAAGTTGTGAGTCATTATTTCAAGACTTGCCTGTCCTGCTTCAAAGGTTTTTGTTTCTTCAACGTCGTTTGAAGCGGTGATAGTTTCATTTGATGTTCTCGAAACTGCAAATGCGACAAAACCCAGTAGTAAAACCATTACCAGCAGGGCAATGATTATCGCCGAACCTTCCTGATTGTTTAAATTTTTATTTTTTTTAAATAAAAATTTACCGGAAAGTTTCGACAGCCGTTTTTCCATATTTAAAAAATCTCTCATTTTATTTAACCTACATCATATTGAAGATTTCTAACGCTGAATGTGGCATCCAGTTTAATTATTTCGGGTTTTCCCGTTTGTTCATCGAGTTCGGTTGATTGAACTTCGATCTTTACCGTTACCTGACGAATCAAGTTAAAATTATTCGGTTCATCATCGTCGGTTCCGGCTTTGCCGTCCGCTCCGGCTGCCGGATTGTCCGTTACCGTGCCGTTTTCCAAAACATATCTGAACTGTAAATCCTTGACGTTGTATGCCAACGGCTGTTCCTGAATTTGTTCATCAAACGGGCGACCCGTGTTATTGCCATAGACGATTCTGACCAAAGTGCCGTCCGGCTTGACCTTGTAGCTGACCCAGAAAAATCTTTTAAGCGAAGTTACCGAAGTCGTGCAGTTGTCTTCGATGGCGGGAGGATTGCACGGTCTTAATAAATTCCGCTCCTTTCCCGCACCGTTATAGGCTAGATTGATCTCCATGGGATCATTTATATTCAAGTCAATATTTTTG
Organism: Pyrinomonadaceae bacterium; assembly: GCA_041744535.1. Lineage (GTDB taxonomy): Bacteria > Acidobacteriota > Blastocatellia > Pyrinomonadales > Pyrinomonadaceae > Aridibacter. Next base: position 3,934 of record JBGTKR010000036.1, on the reverse strand, counting down.
TTATCTGCAATAGTTGTTACCATCGCGGCAACCTGTGTGCTGTCGGTTTCGACCAAAACCAGATCATACGGATTTATCAGCGAAGTTTCGGCTTTATCGAGTTTGAGCCTCGTTACTTCGTTCTCATCACCGTTTGTCGCTTTTTCAAGATCAACCGTGTCGCCGCCGTTAAAATCCAAATCTCCGTAAGCAAACGATATAATATCAGTCCGCTCGTTGGCATCACTTTGCAGGTTATTTATTAAGAGGTCATTTCCGGCGATAATTGCTGTTAAAATATCTCTTTCGCCATCGGTATCCGGCGGAAGTCCGAGCGTATCGGAAATAAAATCATCGGGAACGATCGCTCCCTTCTGGTGATAATGCAGACCGGCATTCAAAGCATCACGTCCGATCAGATGAATCGCCGCCCGTGCATTTTTTGAAACGTCAGCCCGGCGGCTGGAACGCTGTTTGGAAACATTTCCCATATACAGAAGTCCGTAAATGGAAGATGTAACGATCAGAAAGACGGTCATTGCAATCATTACTTCCAATAATGTAAATCCGCTTTGCCGATTATCGAAAATAAATGATTTTTCCCGACTATTTTGCTTTGTGTTCATTCGATCTATACCTGCGATTTAATAATTAGTTACCAAAGTTTTAATTTCCTGCTGACGGCTGAGTGTGTTGATAAAATATCTGACGGTTATTGTTATTTTTCGTCTGGTAATTGCATTCGGCGGGGACGGTCTGTCCGGGTCCTGCACATCCGTAATCTCGATTTTTCTTTCAAAACTGTTTTTTACAGGACTGTCGTTGGAACTCCCGTCGCTGTTGGTGCAAGCACCTGTTCCGGTGCAGGCATCATCGGCTGTTCCGGCAACTCCATCCAAACCCAAATCTTCACGGATCGGTCGCCAGCCGTTTAAGAAAATTCCGCGGGCGGATCCCTCTACCATATTATTTCCTTCATTGCCGATAAAAGCCCAACCCTCGACGGTCGTATCCGGGCGTTTTATATTTCTTGCCGCAATTATTGACTCAATCGTAGATAATCCGATCTGTTTGGCGGTAATTATTTTTTCCGTTTCATACGACCTGATCAGATTTGCCGTTAAAGCCGATGCCATTGCTAAAACTCCGACCAGCATAATTACAATGGCGATCATTACATCTATGTAGGAAAAGCCTTTTTCATTCGATAAGTTTTTAACTTTTATAATTTTCATAGCCGTTAAGTGAAATCGGTAAAATAATTTTTAAGCAGTTAAAATGAAAATTTTTTATTTTCTCTCAATTAATAAAACAAAGGTTTGTAGAGTGATTTTTCACTCGTCCCTTGTCCCTGATAACTCGTCCCTGACTGCTTAATTCTTATTTGATTCGCCTCCGCCTGAAGTTTGACCCCCGTAGGAACTTGTCCGCCGGGTATCTTTCCATTTGTTATCGGTGGTCATGGATTTATCATGTTCCCACAACCTGATCGCCCCGGTCGAGCCGATTATCGTTATAGCTCTGGCAATGTCTGATTCGTCTTCATTTGTCTTTTTCGGCGACCAGATATGTATGGTCAGTCCGGTGGACAAGGCATTTGCACCGACTTCATTGGTTCCTTGATCCACGACCTTTCCATTGCTCTGAAAACGAATCGTGCAAACATCGTGAGCTAAACTCCCCGGATAAATGCTTTGAACAAAATAAGCGGACGGAACGGGAAACTCTTCCGGCGGATTATCATCAATCTGGGAAGGACGCTGGTCAATTCTGACATTTTTGACCGGAAGTAACCTTACTTCTTTTAATTGAATATCATCGGCAGCGACATTCGGTTTGTTTTCATCAATCAAACGGATAACATTGTCGGTCAGATCGAGTTCTACACGAAGCGTTTCCCGCTGCGTCAACGACCTCTGGCGGGCTTCCTGCAGGATGTCTATAATTGATAACGCCTGATTATCGGAATTATAAATTTCCTTTGCCGTATTCAGATAAATAAATGACATCGTCGTTAAAATACTTAACAAGACCATCACGATCAGTAATTCCAGTAATGAAAACCCGTCTGATGCGGAGTTTATTTGTTTGAACGGCATTAAAATCTCCAGAAAATTTTATTTAAATTGAATAATTAGCTTATATTCAGTTGAGGTATGAATGCTTACAATTTAAATATATTATTAATGTTGAAACTATTTCAACAATTTTTAACGCTTTTTCGTCAATTTGATAATAATTCTTTCAATACCTTTCAAATTGACCGACTTTTGTTTAGAATTAGGAGAAATTTTAGATTTTCTAAAAACTTTAAAAAATGTCTGTAGAAAACGGTTCGGATAAAAAATCATTTTCATTAGATTGGCTGGTCGGGGGAGTTTTGACCAAACTCGGCGATACTTTTGACCGTTTTACCGGACGCGGCTGGAATCCTTCGAGCAGTTTGGCGACGAGCGAATTGGTTGAAAAACTAAAGTTTTTGCTTGATTCGGAAGTCAGGGAGTTTGAAAATCAAGGGAAATTCGTTCCGCATATTATCAAACTTAAAATGCAGTGGAACAAATTTTCAACCGAATCTGAAACGGAATTGACAAAACTCGAACACGAACTGCACGCGGCGGCGATTGACCACATCAACGACAAACTTTATCACACTTACGCTCCCATCGAGATCGAGATAAAAACCGATTATTTCACCGAAGGAGTGCGAATGCTTACAAGTTACGGCAGGTTCGCGGAAAGCGAAGACGTTGAAGCCGCCGTCAATGTTACTATTCCGAATCTGCGAGTCGAAGATTTGATAAAGGGTAATAAAATTACCGTAAATTTAAGTGAAGAAGATATAAAAATTGAAAACAAAGAAGATGTTTTTCTGGCAAAATTTACCGTCAAAGATCAATCAAAAGAAGTCGAACTTGATTTTGCCGAAAAAAAACGCATCTCCGTCGGACGTTTTAAGGAAAACGATCTTTCGATTCCCGATCAAAGTGTTTCAAAAGTTCACGCATCGCTGGTTTTGGACGGCGAAAAAAAGCTAAAAGTCGCCGACACGGGTTCGACCAACGGAACATTTATAAACGGCGAGCGTATAGCTTACGGCAAGGCTTTTCCGATAGAAGACGGGACGAAAGTCAAATTCGGCACGATTGAGGTCGAGTTTGAAAGATTGGGAGAACCCGTTGAAAATTTGCCCGAAGATTTTGAAGAATCCGAACCTTTACCGACGGAAGCGGTTTTGAATTTTATTGAAAAAGTTTCCGATTCACAAATTCAGCCTTTGAATAATTCGGAGATTCAAAAGCAAAATACGGAACTTGATGCAGCGGCTGCCGAAACTTCAATTTCGGATGATGAAACAGAATCTGCTGAGAAAGAGTTTTCAAAAACCGTTCTTGGCGAAGATGAAAAGAAAAACAAAGAAGACAAAATTGGCGAAGACTCTGAAATAGAATCACAGTTTCAAAGTGAAGAAATCAAAAAGAGTGAAAAGATAAATTTTGATAAAACACAGGATTGGGAAATCTAACGGATGATTTTATTTTTACTGCAAATTGATTGGGAACAATACCGACCGGAAAAGTTTTTCGGCGTGCAGATTCTGGAACGGACTCCGGCGGGTTTGACGATTGCATATGTCGTCGGAATGGCGGTTTTGATATTCTTTTTGTTTTCTTCGTTTATCGGAAATTTTGGTCGTCCGAGATTTAATTTTGAACTTAATCTGCCGAAGGAAGTCGGCAAAAAATTAAATTCAAGAGCGACGAACCGCAGTTTGCGTCTGTGGCAGATCGTCTTTTTCGTGCTGGCTTTCGGCGTTTACGGTTATCACGTTTACTGGACATTTTACGCCGATGAATACAACGAGCAATTTTCGGCATTGAGTTATAAGGATTTGCGTTATCGGCGAACAACGGCGGCGAATTTACGCGGTTGGATGTTCGACCGTTCGGGAAAG